>NZ_JBFRVX010000545.1:0-4379 GCF_041475345.1 Vibrio sp. 10N.222.48.A3
GCTACAACTTTCTCTGCGACAGGCTTCGCTTTTTTCGGCGTTGCCACTGCTTTAACTACAGCCGCTTTAGTGCGTTTCTGCAGTTTAGCCTGCACCTTACGCTTATGAGCAAGTCTCATTGAATATTTCTCCAGTTCACTGCTCTTTTCGCAGTGGTGAAAATTTGAAGCGCGATTTATACCAAAAAACCGGAGCTATTTGTAGAGTGAAGCGTCGAAAGTCGACGAAAAATACCGATATTGTCTACTAGCGTCTATTATTTAATCATCGACTTATCAATTCAGGGTCATATACACTGGTTATCCATCCAGACAAAAATATGAAAATTTGGTGTTGCCTATGGACACTCGTCACCTTACAAATTTCTCTTTGCCTTCATTCAAACGTTCGTATCGTATTCTCGCCATCATTTTGGGCTTCGTTTGCTTGATCGTTGCGCTCTACAGTGACAACCCAAAGTTACTGATCGTGGGTGCTTTTTGCATTATTGCCCTACTAGGAACTGGCTATTATTTAATGTTGCGCAGCAGAGTGATGATCACCCTCACACCGACTCATTTTCAGCAGCATTTTTATAAAGGCGGGTGGGTTCTAAAATGGAATAACATCCAAAAGATTGGGCTTTGTACCTATGAGCAAGATGGATGGCACCAACCTCTTCCTTGGATTGGTATCAAGGTTAAAGATTACTCGCCCTACCTCGATTCGATTTGTCCTAAAGTCACTTGTGAATTACTGCTCAGCCAACGAGCACTTTTGTACTTGGGAGCGAAGCAAGCGGGTAAAGAATCGAACTTTGAAGATATGGTTTTAGACTCATCGCACTACCACACTCGTTGTACCGAAAACGGGTGTGTGGAATTAAGCCAATATAAAGAATCAAAGAATACCGACAAAGTGAGTTTCAGCGCTCAACAAACGCAAATGGATGCGGATTCATCCGATAAAGCAAATAATCACAACGCGGTGATTAAAGACTATTCTGGATTACAGGCGATGCTTGCCAACAGAATGAAATATCAAAGAGGCTTCCACGGGTATGACATTTTCATATCAACCCATGATCTGAATATCAGTGGGGAGGAGTTTGTTGGACTGGCTCGACGCTACTTGGCGGCAGCCGAACGTCTTTCTGATTAAAATTAAACTGGTTTAAAAGTAAAACCGCACACAATAAAAAAGCTTAGCTTCCATAACAAAAGCTAAGCTTCATTTTCAATCGTTCTTATATTAAATCAAAGATTTAATTAATAAAGAGGCATCTCGTCGGCAACGAATGGATTTGATGCGCGCTCACGACCAAATGTAGACTCTGGACCATGGCCCGGTACAAATGTCACGTCACTGCCTAGCGGCCAAAGTTTAGTCTTGATTGAAGCAATTAGCGTGTTGAAGTCGCCTTGCGGGAAATCCGTGCGACCAATAGCACCGTTAAATAAAACATCACCAACAAACGCCATACGCGCTTGCTCACTGAATAGCACGACGTGACCCGGAGTATGACCCGGCGTGTGAATCACATCGATAACTTGGTTACCAAAAGTCACTTTGTCGCCCTCTTCTAACCAAGTGTTTGGTTCAAAAGCTTTACACAGTGGGAAGCCGAACATCTGGCTTTGATTCTCTAGACCTTGAAGCCAAAAGTTATCGGCTTTATGTGGGCCAACAATGTTCACGTTCAAGATTTCAGCAAGCGGTACTGTTCCGCCCACATGGTCTAGGTGACCGTGAGTCAATACCAAATTCACCACTTTAACACCTAACTCTTCGATGATAGCAGCCAGTTGCTGAACATCACCGCCCGGATCGACAACAATGCCTTCCATTGTCTCATCACACCACACAATTGAGCAGTTTTGAGAGAACGAGGTAACAGGGACAACTTGATACTTAAGAGACATATACAAACCTTAGAGGGCAAACTGAAATTTGGGCAAACTATGACATTGGATGTCTACTTTGACAAGTACCTAGCATTCGCTCGTAAATTCAGCTTAACGCTACCAACTGCGGGCTGGACCTGTATCAATATGGATAAAGTTGCTACGTGCATAATAACCGACACCACCCGCATTCAAGCTTTTAGCAACGTCTCTTAATTCTTTTAGGTTAACGCCATCAATACGGAAATCGATCGCTTTACCTAACATGTGGTAGCTCTTCTTGGCTACGCCACTCGACTTTGAGCGCAGTGCTTCATTGGTCGCTGGAGAACGGTAACCAGAGATGATTTGAACTTCTTTTTGAATACCCAGTACATTTTGAATCTGAGTGATCTGATCAAACAGGTTCTTATCCATTGGATGAATCTCATTACGACGGAAATCACGGCACAGTTTGCTTAGACGAGCCATTTCATCACCAACATAGTTAGTACCATCGAAATAACAGGTCTCTAATCGTTCACCTGTGTGAAGATTGTTCATGCTAATCGTTCTTGGTTGATCAGGGTATGAAGCAAAAGCGATAGAAGGAGTAATTGAGGCGACAACAGCAGTACCACCAGCGTAAGTCAGAAACTGACGGCGTGAAAATAAACTTTGAGACATACAGCAAAAAAACCAATTAGATCGAACGAAAAATGCACGATACATAATGGAAATTGCTGCGTCAACGTACAAAAACCGCCCAAAAGGTTAGTAATTGTAACCTTTGCACGATTAGTTATTGATCCACATTATAATTTTATCAATAGAAGCTTGGTTGTCATTTTTTGGTCAAGATCACCCTTATTGGCTTCAATGATGGTTAACCACCCTCTTTATCATATTGGTAGATGTCACCACGATACTGTATGCCCCCTTCTTCAAACAGCACGGTTTGATAGATGATATGCACGGGGATTCGCTTCTTGAGGCGAACCTTAGTATTAGGAGCAAGATCGTTACTTTGGTTAGGTACTTTCCTTACCTTGGTGGCAAACAACAATTCAGCCAATTCCTCTGCATGTTCGACACGTATACAACCTGAACTGTAAGCACGGAAGTCATCATTAAACAGGCCTTTACTTGGCGTATCGTGCAGATAGATAGCTCGCTTGTTGGGTGTGTTGAACTTGTACAAACCTAATGCATTACGTGAGCCCGCCTGTTGACGCATTCGATATGGGAACGAATTGAAATTGATGGTCTGCCAATCAATATCTGTGGTGTCGACGGTTTCCATGGTGCGCCAACCATCAATCACTTGAAAGTTGTGTGTCTCTAGGTAGCTTTCATCCGCTTTTACTTTAGGCAAGATGTCTTTGACCATGATTTTCCATGGCACGTTCCAAGTAGGATTTAAGATAACCGAATCTAGGTTTATCTCTAAAAGCGGTGTTTTTCGCGACTTTCTGCCCACCACGACTTTGGACTCAAAGACCTCTTCACCATCTTCCCAATACTTCATATCAAAACTAGGGACATTGACGACGATGAGAGAGTCTCTGTCTCTTGGCCACAAACGAACACGTTCGGCATTGAGAGCCAGCGAAGTCAATCGTTCATCAAAGCTCATGTTGATCCATTTGATCGTATCCGGCCCGACGATCCCATCGTCTGTAAGGCCGTGCATTCGCTGAAAAGACTTAATTGCCGATTGCAGATCTTGGTCAAATACAGGGAAATCGACCGCGATCATCGAGGTATCAACACCAACCAAAGCAATGCGCTCAACAAGAATGGTTTTGTCTGAAAGCTCATCACCTAAGCGTTTCAACCCTTTCTGTCTGTATCGCTCTATATTGAGTTCAGACGCAGTTTCTAGCACGGAGTAGGTCGCCTTGAATTGGTCAAAATCCCCAACAGGCGGCGCATAGGACAATACCATTTCTAATAAGTAATCATTGGTGACACTGCTTTTCAATCTCATCAGGATATGTGGAGAAGGCGCAGGCAACTTGGAATGCAGCTTGCCCGAGAAATACCACTCTTTACCGGCAAGTGGCGCATTCTCAACGTAGCTTAGGTAATAAATAAAGGTATCGGTTAACAAGATGTCCAACTCTTGCCATTGCCCACGAGTTTGATAGTGGCGGATTTGCTTAAGTTGTCGTTCAAAAAGCGGGGCCATTTGCGCTTGTTCGAGAAGCGACAACTGGAATTCAAACGCCTTAACAAGTTCAGGCGAATCCCACAAAATTGGAAGAGATGAGTCTTGATAAATACTTTGGGTAAGCTCTGGATAAATCAGCATAAAAGAGAGCTCTGAATCAGCCGGAATAAATCGGCTCTCGTCAGAACTCGTATAGCTCCATGCATGCACAGAAACTAACACCAATAATCCACAGAAGTATTTTGCTAACATGCTTAACCCCATCACCAATCATCTCATAAGTATGGCAAAGAAATAGGAGTAAGCATGTTATTTTTTAAGGAGTTTTATGAACTAGATTGCAC
>NZ_JBFRVX010000546.1:0-1792 GCF_041475345.1 Vibrio sp. 10N.222.48.A3
CTCATAGACACAGTGAAAACTTTTTAGCCATTGTTGATCAATCTTCTCAAGCATTCCCATTAATCCCACCCATTCCAATAAACCCATCCTGTTGGATTATAAAGTCAATTTAACGACTTAATTTCGAACATAATTCCTTCCATTTTGTAGAACATAAATTAAAACGTTTTTTGTATTGGAAAGTACGGCCAATACATTTATGTCTAATGTTTTTCATTGTTTTCATCATCGATACAAATTTGGGGCTTTATAGATTCTCTAGATTTAGGTCTTTGACATCTCCCATCCAAAAAACTCTATCTTTATGATCTAACAAATCATTTCCACTGATGGGGTGAAAAAGTATCGTTAAACCTTTTCGGTTGAACGTCAACCAAGTGACTACGTCACTTAATAAATGTGGTTTAAAGTAAAGCTGACAGCTCCAACAGGGATGAGGGCCAACCAATTTTCGATGCAGTTGGCCTTGTCTGAGATCTGTAATTTCTAATGCTATATCGTTAATTACCCTTTGAGCCGTTTGCTCGGTAAGTTCGTTAAAATAAATATGTGCATGCCAACCTTTTAACCTCGGAGAAGATATTGCTTCTTGGTGATTACCATACGCAATTGGTAATTGGGGAGTAAAACTGGGCATAAAATACCTCTATAAACTGGAATTCTTTATTCACGATTAACTCGAAAATATCGTTCATTCCGGTGAGTCAATCTTTGGTTCTGTTTTATCGAGAAAGAGTATGTTACAACCTATATTATTAATACACTGCATAAGTTGAATGTTACCTATGAATACTTTCGATTACTCTACGTTGGATGGACGACTACTTCGCATGTTTATTAGCGTTTACGAACACCAATCAGTAACAAAGGCAGCGGATAGTATGGGGGTTACTCAATCAACAGTTAGCCATGGGCTTAACCAACTGCGCAAAATAGTAAAAGATGAATTGTTTGTCACTTCAGGAAGAGGCATCGCGCCTACGCCAAAGGCGGGAGAACTTATTGAAAAGGCCAGAGAAATCGTAATATCGATGCAAGCTTTCGCAAGCTCACAACAATACAACCCACTAATAGATGATAAAGTTTTTTCCATCGCAGCTAACGACTATGAAATAGAAACCGTTATAAAACCTATGTTTCATGATTTTCAGAAAGCAGCGCCGATGAGCTCGTTGCACATAGCTCCAGCCAGAACTCAACTTCAGTGGGCTTCATTACTTCGGTCTGGCGATGTAGATTTTGTTTTGTCACCAGAACTAACGAGTAACGAGTCGGATTTAATTCAAACTAAGTTGTTTTCTGACCAAGAGGTCTGTTTTTTCAATCCTCAAAAGCAAACACCGCCAACAACGATAGAGCAATATTGCTCCAAACCTCACGCCATCATGTCTTTTGAGCATTCTCACCAAACCGAGATAGACACAATACTTAAAAAACGAGGCGTGAAGAGAAAAATCGTGGCTAGTGCGCCTAGTTTTGGGGCGATAGCGTCTTTAATTAAAGATACAAATATCATAGTGACTATGCCTTCTCGCTTGTCAGAAACGTTATTTAGAGACTTTAAGCAGGTCCCCTTACCTTTTGAGCTTCCTCACTTCAATATTGTTAAAGTCTGGCACAATAGAAATAAGCAGTCAGAGCGTCATTCTTGGCTTAAAAATCGATTACAGTGAGTATTATTTGGGATTGATACTCTTAGTTTTTTGGCTGTATGTTAAAAAAGACCGACCATGGTATGAGGTTTCTGTTTTTTGAAACCAAGTAAACGCCTGTGTATTGAACCCATCTATTC
>NZ_JBFRVX010000547.1:0-3640 GCF_041475345.1 Vibrio sp. 10N.222.48.A3
ACTTAGAATGCTTTATTTGACTAGATACAGCACTTTTCGCTAGATTGTGTACTTAACAAGGAACAATGGATGTAATTTTTTTACGAGGCAGGATGACAATGAACGAGAAATACGCCGCTCTCAAGAGTAACGTAAGCATGCTGGGACGCTTGCTAGGTAACACAATCCAAGATGCACATGGTGACGTTATCTTAGAGAAAGTGGAGACTATCCGTAAACTTTCCAAATCCGCCCGCGCAGGCAACAAAGCTGACCGTGACAGCCTAGTTGAAGAAATCAAAAACCTGCCGAACGAACAACTCACTCCTGTTGCTCGTGCATTTAACCAATTTCTCAACCTCACCAACATGGCAGAGCAATACCATACGATCTCTCGCCACTGTGAGGAGCATGTTTGTGAACCAGATGTGCTGCAATCTCTATTTTCCAAATTAAATCAGAATGACATCAGCAAGCTAGACGCGGCTCAAGCCGTTCGCGACCTGAACATTGAACTCGTTCTGACTGCACACCCAACAGAAATCACTCGTCGCACCATGATCAACAAGCTGGTAAAGATCAACGAGTGTCTGTCTAAATTAGAATTAAGCGACCTATCACACAAAGAGCGCGTGAAAACCGAACGCCGCCTAGAGCAACTGATCGCTCAAGGTTGGCACTCTGATGTAATTCGTCAGCAGCGCCCAACGCCACTTGATGAAGCTAAGTGGGGCTTTGCGGTTGTCGAAAACTCACTTTGGGAAGCTGTGCCTGATTTCCTACGTGAAATGGATGGTCGATTAAAAGGTTACCTTGGTGAAGGCCTGCCAATTGATGCGCGCCCTGTTCATTTCTC
The DNA here is from genome assembly GCF_041475345.1 of Vibrio sp. 10N.222.48.A3. Taxonomy (NCBI): domain Bacteria; kingdom Pseudomonadati; phylum Pseudomonadota; class Gammaproteobacteria; order Vibrionales; family Vibrionaceae; genus Vibrio; species Vibrio sp. 10N.222.48.A3. Next base: position 836 of record NZ_JBFRVX010000547.1, read on the forward strand.
ATCTTGGATGGGTGGTGACCGCGATGGTAACCCATTCGTAACGCACACCATCACTAAAGAAGTACTGCGTCTGTCTCGCTGGAAAGCCGCTGATCTATACCTAGGTGACGTGAACGAGTTGATTACCGAACTGTCGATGACCAAGTGTAATGATGCCGTTCGTGAATTGGCTGGCGATGAGCACGAAGCTTACCGTGCAATCCTGAAGAGCCTACGTACTCTGCTCAACAACACGCTAGAAGTGCTTGATGCAAAACTGCACGACGCAGAAGTACCGAAGAAAGAAACTCTACAGAACATAGACCAACTTTGGACACCACTTTACGCATGTTACCAATCACTGCACGAATGTGGCATGGGCGTAATCGCGGACGGTTCTCTACTTGATACGCTACGCCGCCTAAAAGCATTCGGCGTGCATTTGGTTCGTCTCGATGTTCGTCAAGAAAGTACTCGTCACTCAGATGTGCTATCTGAATTGACTCGCTACCTAGGCATTGGTGATTACGACCAATGGAGCGAGCAAGATAAGGTTGCTTTCTTAACCAATGAATTAAGCTCAAAGCGCCCACTGTTACCACGCGACTGGGAGCCATCTGAGCAGGTCAAAGAGGTTTTAGACACCTGTAAGGTCGTTGCTGCTCAACCTCGTGAAGCCTTTGGTGCTTACGTGATCTCTATGGCTCGTACTGCCTCGGATGTATTGGCTGTACATTTGCTTCTACAAGAATGTGGTTGCCCGTACCGCATGGACGTATGTCCATTGTTCGAAACGCTAGACGACTTGAACAACTCAGAAGCCGTAATGAAACAGCTAATGAGCATCGATTTATACCGTGGCTTTATCCAGAACCACCAAATGGTGATGATCGGATATTCTGACTCAGCTAAAGATGCCGGTGTAATGTCTGCAGGCTGGGCGCAATACGATGCAATGGACAAGCTAGTTAAGGCTTGTGAAGAAGAAGGCATTGAACTGACTCTATTCCACGGTCGTGGTGGTACGGTTGGTCGTGGTGGTGCGCCAGCGCACGCGGCTCTTCTTTCTCAGCCACCTAAAAGCTTGAAAGGCGGCTTACGTGTAACTGAACAAGGCGAAATGATCCGCTTTAAACTTGGCTTGCCAGATGTTGCAGTTAATAGCTTCAACCTATACGCAAGTGCGATTCTAGAAGCGAACCTTCTGCCACCACCAGAGCCAAAACAAGAATGGCGCGACCTAATGGAAGTGCTGTCTGAAGTATCTTGCGAAGCTTACCGCAACGTCGTTCGTGGTGAAGAGAAGTTTGTTCCTTACTTCCGCCAAGCGACGCCAGAGCTAGAGTTAGGCAAGTTACCTCTTGGTTCTCGTCCTGCGAAACGTAACCCGAACGGCGGCGTAGAAAGCCTACGTGCGATCCCATGGATCTTCTCATGGAGCCAAAACCGTTTGGTACTTCCTGCATGGTTAGGCGCTGGTGAAGCGATTCAATACTCTGTCGATCAAGGCCATCAAGCGCTACTTGAAGAGATGTGTCGTGAATGGCCATTCTTCTCGACTCGTCTAGGTATGTTGGAAATGGTGTACTCGAAGTGCAACATGGAAATAGCTAAGTACTACGACCAGCGACTTGTTGACGAAGAGCTATTACCTCTGGGTGAGTTACTGCGTGAACAGCTGCAAAAAGACATCAAAGCGGTGCTGAATGTAGAAAATAACGAGAACTTGATGCAAAGCGACCCTTGGGGACTTGAGTCAATTCGTCTACGTAACATCTATGTTGAGCCACTAAACATGCTTCAAGCGGAACTGCTTTACCGTACTCGTAAGTGTGAAACACCACCAGCAGAGCTAGAAGAAGCGCTAATGGTGACGATTGCAGGTATTGCAGCAGGTATGCGAAACACTGGTTAATTAGTGATTCCATCTACAAAACAAACAAAAGGTCGCCATTGGCGGCCTTTTTATTTTGCCAAATGACCGCTAGTGAGTATTTTGTCAGTTTTTTGGGTTATTTTGTCCATGTATTCTACTTTATGCTTATTATTTAGATATACTACTGCTCCGCTGCAGAAACACTCCAAAATAATAATCTGCGGCACTCGACCAATAAACTGGTCAACCTAGGTGATAAACGGCTTTGTAAGGTGACATAACCAACGATTGAGTTGGTGCTACTTGAACATAACCAATATAACGTGCCATAGAAGCACACTTGTTGTTCAAGTATTTGTTTACTGTTTACCATTTGGATTTCAGACATGTCATTACCACACGTAATTTTAACCGTTTTAAGTACACGCGATGCTACTGGTTACGATATCACAAAAGAATTCTCCGCAAGCATTGGTTACTTCTGGAAAGCTAGCCACCAACAAGTTTACCGCGAGCTAAATAAAATGGCTCAGAACGACCAGGTAACTTGCGTACTTGAGCCTCAAGAAGGCAAACCTGATCGTAAAGTTTACTCTATCACCGATGCTGGCCGTGGCGCGCTAGGTGAATGGTTTGAACAACCAACTGCACACCCAACCGTTCGTGACGAGTTCTCAGCTAAGTTAATCGCTTGTGCTGTACAACCTTCTGATGCGTACCGTGTACAACTTGCTGAACTAGTAGAAGAGTCTCGCAAACTGGTTTCTCACTACAAAGAAATCGAAGCGGCTTACTACGCAACGCCATCTACACTAGACAAGCAAGCACGCCTAGAGCGTCTAACGCTTCGTCGTAACCTACTGATCCGTGAAGCATGGATTGTATGGGCTGACGAAGTACTGCTTGAACTTGGCGCTCTTGCTTAAGTTAAGCTAGAAACTAGAAACTAG
>NZ_JBFRVX010000548.1:0-719 GCF_041475345.1 Vibrio sp. 10N.222.48.A3
GCTATGGCGCAATCGCTGTTGACGTTAGCGGAGCAGTAATGAAATCCAGTGGTTTGGTGATGGGGGCAGCGCTGTTTTTCGCTTCCCTTGTTCATTTATGGTTAGGGCAATCTGAATTTGGCCCTATCGGTGAGCTGCTCCAGCAAGTTTCACTGATCAGTGACAGCGTGACATTCAACTCAATGGTTGATGATTCATTCGAGTTGATGGCGTTAATCTATGTCAACTTGCCTCGCTTGGTCATGGCGATTTTGGTTGGTGGAACACTCGGCACCATAGGTAGCCTGTTTCAACAACTGACGCAGAACCGAATGATGTCGCCGCTTACTTTAGGTACGTCGTCAGGGGCGTGGCTTGGTTTGGTTATTCTGAATGTGGTTGCGCCGATGTTGGTCGCTCAGTATTCAGTTTGGTTCGCTCTGATCGGTGCACTGCTGGCGATGGGGCTGATTGTTTCGATTGTCGGAATCAAAAACATGAGCGGCTTGCCAATTGTTTTGTCGGGCATGGCAGTTAACTTACTGTTAGGCGCATTTGCGACTGCGATTATTTTGCTCAATGACCAGTACGCCCAGAACTTGTTTGTATGGGGAGCGGGTGATCTAGGACAGAACGGTTGGGAACAAGTAATTTGGCTGATGCCTAAGCTACTTCCGATCTTTGCCATCTTCTTATTGGCGCCAAGAGTCCTGACTTTGCTTTCGATTGGCACTGAAGGG
>NZ_JBFRVX010000549.1:0-787 GCF_041475345.1 Vibrio sp. 10N.222.48.A3
ATAGGAAGCTCAGAGTGGGCTAAACCACCAAGTAGGATCGTAGCCAAGTGCTCATTGTCCATTTGAGCAAGGTACTCTCTTAAATCACGCGCGAATGTAGGGCCGTAACGGAAATCAGAGATTTGAGTATTAAGCAGCCACTCACGAGCTTGTGCTACAGCGAGTGTCTCAACCAGTAGGTCATGCAGTAATAACACTTCAACGTCTTGGTCACGAAGTGTTGTCGCAAAGGCATCATGTTCTTCACCTGCTGCTTCTACTGCAAGTACATCATCAAAGAGTAGCTCATGACAGTTAGAAGGGGTGAGGTGGGTGAGTGCCCTTTCAGGCCTATTTAGGAGAACTCGTCTTAATTGACCGACTTCGGAGCCAACGTACAGCTTACTCATTTTGCATCCTTACTATTAATCCAGCGTCTATTTATGACAAGCTTGTTCGTAATATGCAAGTTTTGAAACTTGTGTAAAGGTTATGTTATTTTGATATTTTTGGTTTTAAATGCTGAGTTGTTTGTGATTGTTAATATTAAAATCCAACTGAAAGGCTGAGTTCTGGAACAAACTTTTTGCGGATCTATGCTCTAATTTCAGTGATTTGATAATCCACTTTGCTTGGTGAACGTGATTTTTCATTCAAAATTTATGCAGTTACTTACTTATAAGTGAGGTTTTATGCATCGATGAAGTGTTCGGCAGTATGCATCTGATATGACTAACCACTCAATTTTGAAGGAGTAAGGCTAAAAGTAACAATAAAAATGAAATGCTAAAACACACGGTAGTTAATA
>NZ_JBFRVX010000550.1:0-695 GCF_041475345.1 Vibrio sp. 10N.222.48.A3
CTTGGCTTGCTCTGGCGTGAGTTCGTGCTGAATGATATACAACCAAAGCGCACGGAATGGATCACTTGGGTCATCGGTATAATGCTTCGTCATCTCTTCATTGGCTAAATCATAACGTTCGCCGTAGTAGAGTGCGATAGAGCGGTTTCTTTCTGCGTAAGAGTTTGCAGGATCAAGCTCTAACGTAGAATCAAAAGATTCATAAGCCGCATCAAACTCCCCTACCTGCGTAAAGTAAACCCCCAAAAGGTTGAAGATATCAGGTTGAGCAGGGTTCAATGAAAGAGATTGGTTGAAGTCGAGACGTGCTAGATCACGCAGGCCAACACTATCGTAGTAGTTACCACGTTCAAACAGCATCTTAGATCGAACTTCATCATTCAAGTCCGGGCGCTGTAATAATTGACTAAGACGTGCAATTTGAACCTCTTGCTGAACGCTTGGTTGCAGCGGTACAGCCATTGGTGGATAAACCCAACGTGAGGTGTTATCTGATGTTGTCGCACAACCTGTCAGTACAAGCAGTAAACACATACTCGCGGTTTGAAACCATTTCACAAATAATTACTCCTGTTATGACCGCAATAAAAAAGGGGAGCGATATGCTCCCCTTTATAACATGCTTTTTTACCAATGGGTTAGAAATCACTAAAAAGCGATAGTCCCATTAATAGGCTAAGAATTACTCAGCAGCA
>NZ_JBFRVX010000551.1:0-4132 GCF_041475345.1 Vibrio sp. 10N.222.48.A3
GTAATGGACAGAATAAGGGAATAACGAAAGTATTAATTGCGGGGGCTAGTGGATACATTGGTCGTCACGTTACATCGCTATTCACAAAAAGTGGCTTTGAAGTTTTTACATACGGTAGAGACAAAGTCGTCACACCTCCTATAGTTGGGTTAATAGAAGATAGAGCTGACTTTGAAGGCTTCTTTGACGTGGTTGTGAATTGTGCGCGTCCACATTGGTCACAATTCTCCGCACATGAAATAGCCGATGTGGAGCAGAAATTGCTCTCTGAGTTAGACCTACTTGCCGCTAAAGGCGCAACAAAGATACATACATCAGGTGTTTGGCTTTTTGGCAACGCATCTAGCGCTGATTTGAGACAGTTTAGACTGAAACCCTTAGACGCCGTTAGATTAGACGTAGAAACGATACATAGCGCTATTAGAAACAGGTGGCACGTCGTCTACTGTCCTAGTTTGGTTTATGGCGGTGAGGATTGTCAGCTAAAACGAATTGTAGAATCTTTCGCTAGCCAAACGATTCAAGTAGGTGTGCCGTCTATAGGCTATAACCAATATGTTCATGTCTACGACATTGCGAAGTTCTATCTACTTTTGGCGCAAGGCCGAACCTTAGAAAAGCAGCATTTTATTGCTGAGACGCAAGGCTATAGTCCTGCAGAGTTCGCTCGACTCTTACTAGCTGCAAAAGCTGTAACAAAAGTAAGAAAGATCCGTTGGGAAGAGTTTGAGTCAGAAAATGGCTCTATGGCCGTTGGTATTGAACAACTGAATCTAAAATTACCAATTAGTTCTTCGTTTGAGGCTACTGAGTCAATTAGTGAATATATTGAAAATTACATATAGTTGAGTGCTTATTTCTAATTACCAACCCTAGTTACTTTTAGTTGAGTTTAGTCTCTCCGGCGTCTGTACTTAAGTTAATCGGTAGCGTCACAATAATTTCCTTTCGTAACAGATATGAAGCTACCGAGTCGCAGGAATAGATCTTTTTGTAGAGCTGAGTCCGAGGTCAACGTTATCTTTGAGTTAGCTCTATATCATTGAATGACAAGCGTGCGTCACACCTTTGTTTGGCGTGAGGATTAGTTCAAACATGGAGTGAAAATATGAAGTCAGACTTTTCAAAACTTGCGACAACCGATTACGGAAACATACTGAGTAACGACCACTTTATTAATTTTAGTATTGGTCCTCTTTGGCAGGGAATGCCACGAATTTGTGGAGAAGCGTTTACTGTCCAGTTAACGTCTGGTGATAATTTAATGCTTCATTCAGCCATATACGAAGCACCTGAAGGTTCCATCATTGTAGTGGATGGAGTTGATAGCGAATATGCAGTAGCTGGTGGTAATGTATGCGCAGTCGCGAAGAGTCGAGGTATCAAAGGCTTTATTATTGATGGTGTCATTCGAGATTTGACTGAAATTTCAGATATGAAGTTTCCAGTTTTTGCGAAAGGTGTTCATCCAGTACCGGGAAAGAAAGAGATCTATTCTGAATTGGGCGCTCCGATCACTTGCGGGGGAGCAAAGGTCTCTACGGGAGATATCATTGTTGCTGATGCAGAGGGTATTGTCGTTATTCCTAAATCAAAGAAAGACGAAGTGTTTTTAATGGCTTCAAAGAAAGCAAGTGACGAAGCTTCATTAACACTCGCTGAGTGGGAAACGAGTCATAGGGCTAAAATAGCGCAAGCAATAACGTCTGCGAAACAAAACTTAAGTAGTGCTACAAGTTGATTTGTAACGCGTGGCATTTTCATCAATTAACAGGCGTTAGGCGACAACGAATAAATTCATCCATGGAGAAGAGAGTGATCGTACGGACTGCGACGAAAGAAGACTCAAGTGTCTTGTTAGAGTTTATTGAACAAAAAGCTGACTTTGACCGGAGTATGAAAGGGTTTAGTGGCGAAATCTCGACAACTATAGAGAAAATCGAACGCACATTATTTGGTGATTACGCATTTGCCCATTCATTAATATTGGAACGGAATTGTGAGCATTTTGGCTTCGCACTGTATCACTATCGATATTCATCCTTCAGTGGAGAGTCATCAATCTGGCTTGACGACCTATTGGTTACAGGAAATCAAAGATCAAAAGGGTATGGCCGTGAACTTATGTTGGCTTTAAAGTCACAAGCGGAGTCATCATATGCCTCTCACATCTCATGGACGGCAAGTCCACATAATAAGAAAGCGCATGATTTCTACAAAAGGTTGGGTGCAGAGGTTGAGCGAATGGATGGTCAAAGACCTTATTTCCGTTGGACAATGTCCGACTCGTGATCACATAAAAAGAGAACTATGAAAATAACGACGCTGGTTGATAACTCTCGACTGGATAATAGGAAAGATTTAGCCGTTGAGCGCGGACTATCACTGCATATTGAAACTGAATCGCTAAAGATCTTGTTCGATATGGGAAGTGGCGATACGTTTTGTCAAAACGCACCATTACTGGGTATTGATATCAAAGATGTAGACCTCGCTGTCATATCACACAGGCATCATGATCATTGTAGTGGCACCGCTGATTTTGTTGCTCATAACTCTAAAGGCAAAGTGTTTCTGAAAAATTGTGAACAGAAAAACTACCATTTTCGGGCTTTCGGTTTTAAAAGTGATGTCGGGATCAATCCGGACTTACTAGAAAACAGCAACGAGCGGTTAGTCTTCGTTAATCGTACGACTGAGATCGCTCCAAATGTCTTTGCTATCACAGATATTAGCGTGAAACACGAACAACCTAAGGGTAATAAATACCTTTATACACAGTCTAAGAATCGACGGGAGCGCGACTCATTTGATCATGAATTACTGTTAGTGGTTAAAGAGCCAGATGGTTTAGTTATATTCACGGGATGTGCGCATAGTGGCGTTCTTAATATGGTTGATACAGCGGTTACTCTGTTCCCAGGAGAGAGAATAAAAGCGGTTGTCGGGGGCTTCCATTTAGTGGGCTTACCATTGTTCAATAGTATTGGTGGCACAAAGCAAGACATTAGAGATCTTGGATTGACGTTGTCTCAATACCCCATTGATAAACTGTATACAGGGCACTGCACAGGCAAGAAAGCTTATGGCCTGTTGAAAGAAGTATTAGGTAAGCGTCTTGAGGCAATGCCGACAGGTCGATGTATTCATGTGTAACGTTGGTCAAACCTTAGATGTACGTTTGTCTTTTGGTAAGAATTAAGGAGTTTTAAGTGAGTCAGGAAGTAAGAGTAGGTGTCGCTGCGGTTATTCTACGTGAAGGACGAGTACTACTTGGAGAACGAATTGGTTCTCATGGGGCTCATACGTGGGCAACGCCTGGCGGACACCTTGAGTGGGGTGAAAGTATCGAAGAGTGTGCCAAACGCGAAACACTCGAAGAGACTGGCTTAGTTGTTAGTGCATTTGAGAAGCTGACTTTTACCAATGATATTTTTGAGAAAGAGAACAAGCACTACATAACGCTGTTTGTTGTTGCTTCTGACGCTAGCGGCGAACCAGAGATAACAGAACCTGATAAATGTAAGCAATGGAAATGGTTTAAGCTAGATGAGTTACCTGAGCCATTGTTTCTTCCTCTGACGAATCTGTTGAGCGATCCGGTCGTCCTTGGGAAGCTGGCGCAGTAAACGCGAATGATTGGAGGGCAAATCAATGAGAGCACCTTTTCAAGTTTTAGTCTTTCCCTACAAAACAGTCGACACCAAACCTCGGTTTTTAATCGTACGCAGAAGTGACAATAGTGTATGGCAGGCAATATCCGGTGGTGGCGAAAATGATGAATCAATTCTTGAAGCAGCAAAACGAGAGCTTTCTGAAGAAACTCAGTTAGCCGGTGATAACTGGCAGCAGCTTGATTCAATGTGCATGCTTCCAAAAGTCTTTTATGCAGGGAATCACAATTGGACTGAGCATCCATTCGTCATTCCTGAGCATTCCTTCTCAGTTAAAGTCACAGAAGATCCTGAACTATCAAGTGAACACACAGATTACCGTTGGTGCGACTACCAAGAAGCTATTGAACTTCTAACATATGACTCAAACAGAAACGCGCTTTGGGAGATTAACGAAAGGCTTTATAAAGCTAGCTAAAGTACACAGATTAATTAACTCTATATTAGAGTGGAAATCC
>NZ_JBFRVX010000552.1:0-12270 GCF_041475345.1 Vibrio sp. 10N.222.48.A3
ATGTTCTTCAGACAGCATATCAATAAAATCGATAATGATGATGCCGCCTAAGTTACGAAGGCGAAGTTGACGAGCAATAGCTTGTGTCGCTTCGACGTTAGTATTGAAAATCGTTTCTTCTAGATTACGACGACCAACAAAGGCACCAGTATTGATGTCGACGGTTGTCATCGCTTCTGTTTGGTCGATAATCAGATACCCACCAGACTTCAATTCGACTTTGCGATCCAATGAACGTTGAATTTCGTTCTCGGTATCGTACATATCAAAGATAGGCTTATCACCTTCATACAACTCAAGCTTGTCTGTTAGCTCAGGCACGTATTCAGAAGTAAACTCTTTTAGGTTTTCATATTCTAGACGAGAATCGACCTGAATCTTGCTCAGCTCAGTACCGACAAAATCACGTAAGATACGTTGGCTTAAGCACAACTCACCATACAAGCGAGTACGAGCTTTGTGCTTACCACGACGTTCTAACACCTTTAGCCATAATCGCTTCAAGAATGCGGCATCTTGCGCCAACTCATTTGAATCTGCGCCTTCTGCTGCCGTACGGATGATGAAGCCACCGTGCTCGTCACAGTAACGAGACACGACTTTTTTTAGGCGGTTGCGTTCTGACTCACTATCAATTCTCTGAGAAACACCAACGTGGCTTGCGCCCGGCATGAATACCAGATAACGAGATGGTAATGTAATGTCAGTGGTTAGACGGGCACCTTTGGTACCAAGAGGATCTTTGACCACTTGAACGACAATATCTTGCCCTTGGCGAACAAGCTCTGAAATATCACGAACCTGAAATTGCTTCTTTTCATTCTCAGCAACACATTCAGTGTGGGGGACAATATCAGAGGCGTGCAAAAAAGCTGCTTTATCAAGGCCAATATCCACAAATGCCGCCTGCATTCCAGGCAAAACACGGCTTACACGTCCTTTGTAGATATTTCCTACGATCCCGCGTCGAGCATCTCGTTCGACATGGATCTCTTGAAGAGCTCCCCCTTCAATCATGGCCACACGAGTCTCACTCGGGGTCACGTTCAGCAACAATTCAGCACTCATGGTGCACCTCAGATTAGTAATTATAAGAATTCTTGCAGTAGCTGGTCCGTTTCAAATAAAGGTAAGCCGACAACGGCGTAATAACTACCTTCGATTCGGGTAACAAAGCGTCCGCCCAAACCTTGGATCCCATAGCTACCAGCTTTATCGCATGGCTCCCCTGTTTGCCAGTATTGTTCTATTTCTTTTTCACTGAGGGGTTTAAACCATACGTCGGTAATAATGATTTCTGTCTTTTGTTTTTCTTCCGATACAACAGAAACTGCCGTCATCACTTGGTGACGATCATTCGCTAACTGAGTAAGCATACGCTTAGAGTCAGCAAGGTCTATTGGCTTTTCGAGCACTTGCCCTTGGCTTACGACGACCGTGTCAGAGCCCAGAACCACTGTTTCAGAATCAAGAGAACTAGCAACTACAGTATCAGAACCAGAAGCAACATGCTGTTTTTCAGAAGGGTTATCTTTCAATAAAGACAACGCAGCTAAGGCTTTATCTAAAGATAGTCGCTTAACGTACTCTTCGGCGGTTTCTTGAGCGTGTTTACACTCTTCGACATCAGTTACAAGGACATAAAACTCATAACCGAGTTGAGATAACAATTCTTTGCGGCGTGGAGAGCCGGATGCCAAAACTAAATGTTTCTTTTCCATCGTCACTCTACCTTACATGCCAATGGCGACGTACACGTCTCATTAATAAAAACATCCAAGGCCAAAGTATACAGTTTATCAATGCGCTCCATAGCGATAACGGATTGAAAACGACATCTTGGATCAAATATTCACCAAAGAATATTAGCACCTCAAACAACACAGTTAAGGCTGCAATGATTATCGCTTGCTGCCATAGCGCCATATTTCGAATCACGAGGAAGTTCATTGCAATAATGTACATTACTATTGCCATCATCATGCCTCTAATACCGAGAGTCGAACCGATCAAAAGGTCCCACAATAAGCCCAGTACTAGAGCACTACCAACGTTAACTCTGTAAGGTAACGCTAAAACCCAATAGCAGGTAACCAGTAATAACCAAGATGGCCTGAATAGGTCTAAACTACCCGGCCAAGGGATCGTTTGTAGAATAAGTGCTATCAAAAATGAGCAGCCAATTACTACTTTGCTTCTTAAAACGCTATTGGCCATTTTCACCTTCTAACAATGCTTGTTCGATACTAGATTGCTCTGCTTGCATCTGTTTATTTTCATCAGGCCACACAAGCAACAAGTATCTGAGCTTATCAAACTCAACTACAGGTTCTCCTTTGATAACGGCGAACTCGCGCTTCGGGTCATAATCAACGGCAGTCACATAAGCGACTGGGTAACCCTCTGGATATACACCACCGAGTCCAGATGTCACCAACAGATCTTCTTCTTGAATATCAGTACTGGTTGGAATGTGCTCTAACTGGATCTCATCAATCATGCCATTACCAGAAGCAATCACACGTATATCGTTACGAATAACCTGAACAGGAATTGCGTTATTTGCATCAGTCAGTAGCAAAACACGACTATTATGAGCAGCAACAAAAGTGACTTGACCAACAATGCCTTTTTCATTGATCACAGGCTGACCTTCGTACACCCCATCAATCTGACCTTTGTCGATCACGACTTGGTGACGGTAGGGTGAAGTATCAACGGCCATAACTTCTGTGACGACTTTCTTTTCATCACGGATAAACGGAGAGCCTAATAGCTTACGAAGGCGCTTGTTTTCCTCTTGATATTGCTCAAGCAGAATCAGCTCGCTCTTCAGGCGCAAGACTTCTCGTTTAATAGTATGGTTGGATTCAATTAGCCCTTTGCGAGTACTAAAACGGTCGTATACGCCATCAAACATGGTGCGAGGCAAATTAGCGGCATACTGAATTGGCGCAACCATGCTGTTTAATAGATAGCGGACATTTGAGAATGCATCTAAACGACTATCAGCCAGCATAAGGCTGGCTGATAATGTTACAGCAAAAAACAGGCGCAATTGTAGAGAGGGACCTCTACCAAAAATTGGCTTCATTCTATATTTGGTCCTAGAGCGACATTTGATCCTATAGACAAGGTCTTAGGCTCTTTACATAAAACTAGATAAGAAAAGAGCCTAACACTAGATACTATTCTTCGCTGAAAAGATCACCGCCGTGCATGTCGATCATCTCTAGAGCTTTACCACCGCCTAGAGCAACACACGTTAATGGCTCTTCCGCCACAACAACAGGGATACCCGTTTCTTCAGTTAGCAGACGATCAAGGTCTTTAAGCAGTGCACCACCACCTGTCAGTACCATACCGTTTTCTGAGATATCAGAAGCAAGCTCTGGTGGACACTGTTCAAGTGCAACCATGACTGCAGATACGATGCCAGATAAAGGTTCTTGAAGCGCTTCAAGGATTTCATTTGAGTTCAGACTAAAGCTACGAGGAACACCTTCAGCAAGGTTACGACCACGTACTTCAATCTCATCGACTTCATCGCCTGGGTAAGCAGAACCGATTTCGTGTTTGATCTTTTCGGCTGTTGCTTCACCGATCAAGCTGCCGTAGTTACGACGAACGTAGTTGATGATAGCTTCATCAAAACGGTCACCACCGATACGTACAGAAGACGAGTAAACCACACCGTTTAGTGAGATAACGGCAACTTCCGTCGTACCACCACCGATATCAACAACCATTGAACCTGTTGGCTCAGATACACGTAGGCCTGCACCAATCGCAGCAGCCATAGGCTCATCGATTAGGTAAACTTCACGAGCACCAGCACCCAGTGCTGATTCACGGATTGCACGGCGCTCAACTTGCGTTGAACCACAAGGAACACAAACCAATACGCGAGGGCTTGGTTTAAGAACACTGTTATCATGCACTTGCTTAATGAAGTGCTGAAGCATTTTTTCCGTTACGTAAAAGTCAGCAATTACGCCGTCTTTCATTGGACGGATTGCTGAGATATTACCAGGCGTACGGCCAAGCATTTGCTTAGCAGCGTGACCAACCGCAGCGACACTCTTTGCAGAACCCGCACGATCTTGGCGGATAGCTACAACTGAAGGCTCATCAAGAACAATGCCTTGGCCTTTTACATATATAAGGGTATTGGCAGTACCTAAATCAATCGATAGGTCGTTTGAAAACATGCCACGAAGCTTTTTAAACATATTCTTCGCTCATCCTGCAAGAATTAGAAGACAAAAATTGCACTAAATGTACCAATGCCTTGCTGTCACGGCAAGGCATTGAAGTATAAACATGGACTGAAACCCACAATTTCTTACAGATTCCTAACTTAACAGCCAAAAAATCATATTATTGCTGACCTATTAAGCCACTTTCACCTCGGTAGATCACACGATCGTTCCCGCGATGGATACCAAAGGTGACTACTGTTGATGGGTTTTCTTCATCAATACCATCTTGGTCCCAATCAAACATTAGCCAAGGCATATTATTATTTATGGAGTCAAGCTGTTGCCAAATTTGCACTTGCTCCCTAGTTACAGCATTAGGGGCTTGCTGTGCTGTAAAGTTGTTCGACACTCCATTATTCACATCAGCAGCTCCCGTTAATGTCGCCGTAGTCGCTCCCCCAACAGGCCATATAACCGTAGGGTTTCCATCCATTTCAGCATCGATATCAGTAAAACTATCAAATACATTGTTAATAAAAGCACCGTTTGTCCAATACTGAACTTGAAGAGGAACGGTAATCGAACTACCTTCAACCCCACCTACATCACTCAAATTCACACGACCAAAAACCACATTGGGTTGGCTATCAGGCAGTCGTTGTGTTGTCATGCCTGAAGGATCGGTTGGTTGTGTTTTGAATTGCACAGGATCTGAAAGTGTTGCTGTAAAAATATTCAAAGAGACATCTCGAATTGGCCCCCCATCAAAATTAAAAGGACCATCAGGCGAAAAGTCAGCCTGCTTCTGCCATGATATATCGTTGTTATTGATCGCCCCTCGACTACCTCGATAAGTTAAATTCAAGCGATTACCGTTGAGTAAACGCCCTTCATCTAACTCAAAAAAAGCTTGCTGAATAGTGTTAAAACTTCCGTAATTCTGAGTTTCGTTCCCCAACGCACTGTAAGCCTCAACGTCAACGGAGACATTATCAAACTCTTGATTCATGTAAGCAAAAGCTTGCCCTGCAGGGTTTCCCCACACATTATTCAACGTATTAAAGTAATCAGGATAAAAGCGGCCAATGACTTGGTGATCTTTTTGTATATCACGACCAAGATAAATAGCACTACTAATAAACTCGATAGCGCCAACTTCGCTCCAAGTATGAACGAGAGTATTCAGTACTTGGTTGGTACTAAATGAAGGAATCACATTAGGAGTCACAGCCCCTGGTTGGGGGTTTAATGATGGAGCTGGGTAAACCACCTTAAAATCTAAATCTAAGGGACCACTATCAAGTGAATAATTACTTGTCACTGGGTAGGCACACTCATCAGTGATGCCTAATGCTGAATCTGGATGAATGATTGGTTTATAGTCAACAATGAAATCTGTTCCTGCTGATATAAAGCCACCTCCTGTTTCCCCACCAGCAGGGTTAAACGAAGATCCTGAACGAACATTACATATTGCTATTTTCCAAGGGCGAGCCTTCAAGGTAATTTGACCTTTCAACGTACCGCCATCGCTAGGGCAGTTCGCGACTGTCGGGGGTTGAGTTGAACACCTAAAGCTCTTATCTTCAAGTGTGACAACTAACTCGCCTGAGTTATCAAATTGAATAGCAACATCCTCAACCACCCCTTTAGAGAAGTTAAAATCGCCACTGCCAAGGCTACCGCCACCACTTCCGGGCTTTTGAAGCACGTATCCAAGATCGTTCACATCTAACTTTTCCGCATAATTCATCACAATCGGCGTTGGTGATGCATTATTACTACAAGCCAAGACTCGAACATCAATATCTTCTGCTTTTCCGGCAATGACCTCTAGCGGCTGATTGTTCCATGTAGAACTAGCACTCGGCTTAATATCAAACCGATAAGGTACAAAGCTAATGTCTTTTTGGTCTTGGATAGTCGTTCCATTAACTGATGCAGTCGCAAGCACATCACCGTATTTATTACCACTTCGACCATCAATATCAAAAACAAACCTCTTGTTTTGGCTATCAAAAGAGCCACCGCTAAAAGTTACCTCAGGTGCACTTATAGATACCGTCTCCCCATTGACATCGCTCATTGGCTGACTGTTTTCATCATAAGGCACGACATACACCTCAGCCTTGTCATCACAAGTTAAGTGATAGTTGTTTGGTTTGATCTCTATATATTTTATCGTTGGGCTAGGAGGCGTGTAACATCCTGCTATTGACTTAGCCCTTATGAAGCTAGTGTCTGACGACCTAAATGAAACTCTAGGAGCGGTAATTGCTCCTGTCATTTGAAAACGAGCGACACCATTAATATCGAAACCAGCACTGATAGCCTCTGGCGATACATACACATTCGCATTCAAACGGATATCAGAACCACCTAAAGGCCAAAAAGATGAAAAACGGCCATGACCAATAAACGTAAAGTCATTGTGATCATAGCTAGAATCACTCTGCTCATCTATTCCTGCATTAA
The DNA here is from genome assembly GCF_041475345.1 of Vibrio sp. 10N.222.48.A3. Classification (NCBI taxonomy): domain Bacteria; kingdom Pseudomonadati; phylum Pseudomonadota; class Gammaproteobacteria; order Vibrionales; family Vibrionaceae; genus Vibrio; species Vibrio sp. 10N.222.48.A3. The sequence continues at coordinate 6,678 of NZ_JBFRVX010000552.1, forward strand.
TATATATACGACTTTTATGAGACAAATTTATATGGTTGTAGTGAATAACAACTGGACCATCACCTTTAACCTTAATGTAAGAATCGTTATGATTAAAATTGATGGTGTCAATCCAATACTCTCCAGCGGGAAAAACAACTGTGCTCGTATTTGCGCTAAAAGATAATGAAGTATAATTAAATTGAGTCGCCTCAGTCGTCTGATTATTGCCAGCCGCTATCAACACACCGCCCGAAGGGTTAAAAGCAGTAGTATCCGGAACACCTAACGGAAATAAGTTCTTAGCCGAACTCACCGTACAACTTCCGCCACTATTCTGCCCGTCTTTATAAACACAAGCTCCAAGACCAGACACTCTAGAAGAAGTAAAACCTAATGCTTCTGATTTGGAAATTTGATCGAGATAGATATTATTTCCAGTACCACTTCCTGAAGATATATCCAGTTGTCCATCCCATGGAGTCCATTCTCCGGGATTTGCACCTGGCAAATAACGGTTTGATTGCAACATTTCAGGAAAGTAATCACATTTTTGAATAGGGGGTTTTGGCCTTACTTCTTCAAATGCAAAGAACCCAACTCTTTCATATGTCTGATGCGAGCGATTTGAAGCGTCTTCTTCTAGCATAAATGTAAAATAATCCGGATTCGATAGTTCACATAACCTTAACCACCCTCCATCCGATCCACTTCGAGTTTGCTTTTGAATAATCACACCAAAGTCTTGGAACGACTGGCCATGGAACACCTGATTATCAATACAAGACTGCGCTAATGAAGCGCTTTGATTGTATGAACTACTGGGTTTATTAAAAACAAAACGAATACCACCTGAAGTTTGCCCAGAAAACTCAGGTGCCGCCATATACCCTACAGTTCTGCGTCTATAGCTTGTAGGAGTTGGTACATTTTGCCGGCCAAACTCTAAGGCCAGCCGAAAATTCGAGGTTCCAACATTTTTGTGTGCGGTAGTTACCCAAAAATCCTTACCGCTATCGGGCTGAACTTGAGAAAAGACAATAGGAGCCGCAGAGAAACGTTGAGAGTATGTTTCTCGTTTCCAGCCTTCCCTCCTTGTATCGCCTGCCGTTTGGAAGTGGTTCAACTCAACTTTACTTACACGTATTATTTTCCCTGGCTGAGATTCATCTAGTATTACGTCCCCAACCTCTGCGGCAAAATAATAGATCGGATCCATTAAGTTAGGGTCCGAGCTTAAAGGGAAGCGCTGTTTCACTTCGACCCGATCTTTAGTCACAGATGTGACGAACATTGCCGATGGATTATCATTTAGATTATAAGAAGACATCAATATAACGACAGGCGTCGTTTTAAAATCTTCATCAAAATCAAAGCTACACGTATACCCATTACAAGAGCTAGCGTCTACCTCTCCAAATTCAAATAGCGGTTTAGAACGTGGTACCAAGGGCTGGCAATCTTTTTCCGATATACAGTATTGGGAACTACTAGTGAAACTATCACCAATCAGTGTAATGGTAACAAATGGGTCGAATTTATCGGCGCCAGTGGCATAAGATAAATCAAAGTTATTAATAACTTTTTTCTGAGTACCATCTACTGAGTAGGTTAATTTTCCACTTATCCATCTAGCGTTATAATTAGAAGTACGCTCAAACTTAACCTGAAATTGTCGAAGGATGTCATCATCTTCATAATCTTCGTCAAAGATTTGCTGATAATAATCATCAAAATCATCATCATCTGTCCATAACGGGAAATATTGGCTATTCGCTAATCGAATTCGATTCGACCCGTCAGACTCAAGAGAAAAAGTGATACAAAAACCATTGCGAGCATCTACAGAAGAGCCATTAGCTAGACAAGTGGAAGCATACGAAAACGATGATATGCCGAGAGAAAACAACAAAAACAATGATAAAAATAGTACTCTCATTATCTCACCCACACATCTTGACTACGTTGCATTAAATTCACACCCGTTCCGCACATTGCGACCGCTCTTACCGTGTATAACTGAGAACTATCGACAAGTTGACCACCTGTTGGTGAGCACGTTATTTGAACATCTGCACATGTAATTGTCGTTGCGAAGTTCATTGCTGTTCCATTCAAGTTTGTACACTCTGCAGCCACATCAAATGAAACCGTTGTGTTGGCTCTAGGTGGATATATCTGCATTAAGGCTCGCTCTATTGCCGAATGAGCTAAAAGATGGGCTTGAGTACCAATCACATCTTTTGTATGTGCGTCATTATTGGACCACTCTATGCGGCTTAAGGTTGTAGCAAGAAACCCCATCACCACCAATACAAAAATAACGACAATATACAGGCTTCCGACTTGTCTTTTTTTAAGGAACATTGATCACCTGTATGTCTTGCTGGAAATTGGTCAGTTCATCCCCGACTTGGTTTCTAAATTCAAACTCAAGATGGACGATACCATTACGCTGAACATTTGCGGGTTGATAGTCTAAATCCCCAGTCACTCCCGTATCCGAAATTGGGATTAGCGCGCCATTACCTTCACTTCTCCATACTCGGCCATTCACAATGCAATAGGTGACGCGGCCATTAGGATTGTAAATATAATGTCGATTTGAAACCGAATTACCCACAAGGTTTACAGACTCATTAGCAAGCAAGAAAGTATTATTGGTTGCAGTTACAGTAGCTAAGGGGAAAATATTATTGGTCGGCGCCGCCTCTGTAGGGTTTATCACTAAAGATAATGGGGTTAGCGCAGCTGTCGTCAGTGTATTATCAGCCGTAACAAATTGAATATCATCGCCCGACACCGCATAAATCCCAGAGGTAACGATAGGGAAAAATGAAACACAGCGAGCTCCCGGGACGACAGCATTCTGATTGAACATATTCGGTACAGCATGACGCACTTCACGAGTGATTTTTTCCAAGACAAACTTGGCTTGAGTTTGTAAACGCTGCCTATCTACGGTGTCCGCATAGCCACGCGCACCCAATTCAACAAACCCAGCAATGCCTACAACTAAAATGCTACCAACAATCATGGTGATAATCATTTCAATAAGAGTGAAACCTTGCCTTCTCATTAGTAATTCCCTCGATAGGCATCCAGCACGATAGGAGGATAATTTGAGGCCGAGATCGTTAGGTTGATTCTTTTCAGTTGATCGACCATTTGGTACGTCACATCAACATCTAGGCGGTAGTTTCTGTAGGTTGTTGCGCCATTTTCATCCAGTAATAGATTAAGGTCTCGACACCCGTTAGTTGCACCGGGTTCCCAACACCCATCATAGTCATCGACATCATTGTATAGAGCAATGTCAGCCTCTTCTGGGCCAAAGTTAGCCTCAGCAGTGCAATTCACACCAGACGCCCCCTCACCGCATCTAAATTCCCCACCATCAAAATCACTATTCTCGTCGAACCCTCGAGCAAGAATCATCGACATCACGCTTTGCCCTAGCGCGGCTGAACGAGTCTGATAATGAGGATCACCAGATCGACTAACCTGAGGCGCTAAAAAGTTTATGATGGTCATCATCGCGAGCCCCATAATCACAATCACAATCACACTTTCAATTAATGTAAAACCACGTTCTTTTACAGGTGATTTATGAATACTATTCATGAGCACACCCCATTTTCGACATAACCTTGCGCGTTAATTTCCACACGGCAGGTATTCACATTTGAAGTAATCGTAATCACCACACCAGCTGCAACGTTAACGACAACGCCTGCAGGTGTTTCACCTGTTGTAGGGTTACCTAATAAATCAAAGTTAACTAGAGATAGAGGAATAGCGGGAGTGGTATCAGATGCAGCCGTTAAGTTAGCTCCGTTGAGCATAACCCAATCACTCCGCGCTTGGCTTCGCGCGGTACAGCTCACTTCCGAGCCGATACAATTCCCAACGATAGCGAGAATAAAATTGCTCTCTCCAACGACGGCCCCAAGGTCCACATTGGACTGCATACGATTCACTTGAACTTGGCGGACAACAGAAGTTACTTGCTCTTGAGCTGCAAAGGCAGAAAAGCGATCCCTTCCAGAAAGACGGCTAGCAGCGTAGGCAGAGACAATCGCGATCAACAAGATCACAATGATTAACTCGACTAAAGTAAAACCTTGTTGCTGAAATCCGATGTTTCTGTATGTTCTATTGAATTGATTCACCGAAATCCAATCCGCTAAATATTTGATAGTTTGAAGATTAAGTGTAACTCAGGGAAAGGAAGTTGTCTTTGTCGCTTACCTGAATTTCAGATAGAAAAAAGACCAGCAATGCTGGCCTTGATATCCTCTAATAATACTATTAACAGCCATCCGCACCAGTAGTGACAACATCAACAAATGCTGGTGTTGTGGCATTGGCAGCTTCAACATAAATGACAAAACAGCCATTGTTATTCGCAGGTGTAGTTGCATCGTATACAAAACCATTGTTCGCTTGTACTGGGTCAGTCCCCGCAAATGAATAAGCGACAGCGTCTGGAACAACGCCAGTTTCCGTCACATTCACTACAACCCAATCGGTACCAGGTAAACCAACTACAGCAGTTTCAATACCAGCCGGAACACCTGCGATATCAGCAGAAGTTGGATAACCAAAGTTAATAGCCACACCATCTGTTGTTTGTGGCGTTGTTGCCAGAGCTGTTTTAGGTTGACCTTCACGACCATCTACTGCTGCACGGCCATAAACGATACCCGTCGCACCTGCCATTGCGCCACGCAGGCCTTGCATAGATGATGTACGGGCATCACCTTGTAAGTTAAGAAAACGAGGTGCTGCAGTAACTGCAAGAATACCTAGAATAACAATTACCACCACTAGTTCTATTAGGGTGAAACCGCTTTGTTTTTTCATAGTCTTTTCTCTCTATGTATATTTAAACGCAGGTTTACTGCAGTGTTACGGTCACACGACCAGTTCTAATCTCGTAAACGAATTGATGCTGAGTACCGCCTTCCAATTGAATGTAAGTGCAGTAGTCATTGCTGTTATCCGCTTGCGCTGAATATTTGTAATTCGAACCATTTGCCACATTGGTTAATGTTCCAACCTTAGGAGGGTTCTGAAGTAGATTTTCCATTAAATCGACACACGAAGCATCGGTCACATCATTAGACGGAGCTGAAGCTGAATTGGTGTTTATAGACCATGGGTAGCCGTCTCTAAAATTAGTACTTCCATTGCTACTTGTTGATCTGGTTAGCCAAAAATCAACACCATCGTAATTTACAGTATTGTATGTTTCAACACCAATTCTTTCTGATGGACGAGCTTCTGCTTCCCATTGCGCTCTTGCTGAAAGTACTCCTGTCGCAAAACCACCCGCGACACCTTCAATACTGGCTTTCTTGGCTTCGTCTGTCACATCCAAGAAACGGGGTAAAGCTGCAACAGCTAATAAACCCACAACAACAATCACTATGACTAACTCAACTAGGGAGAAACCCTTTTGATTTTTAAGCACTTTCTACCTACTCATCTAATTGCTAATGCGCATTATACATTTGAATATGCATAAAACCATAAAAACAGCGTCAATACGTTCACAAGGCCAATATATTGACTTTGACACTAAATCTTTCTTTTTTGAGTAATATATCTA
>NZ_JBFRVX010000553.1:0-187 GCF_041475345.1 Vibrio sp. 10N.222.48.A3
AGTCCAAAGCACCATTTCGGAAATCGGCTCTCAATACTTCGAGTATTTGAAAAACAATGCGCAAATAAAAGCGACCAAGGTAGAGCTTAAGTCGTCTGAGACTCGTGAACATCAGATGCGACGCAACGTAGAGTTGGGGAACACAGCCGCCAGCGAGCTGTACGAAGTTATCGCTCAGAAAGAAGGT
>NZ_JBFRVX010000553.1:910-1175 GCF_041475345.1 Vibrio sp. 10N.222.48.A3
ATCGCTCAGAAAGAAGGTGTGTCGAATCGATTAAGAACCTTGCAGAAAGATCGCCGTGTCATTCTCAACGGGCTATCCATTCAGATTCAGTACCCTATCACTCCATCACAAGATATATACGAAAGTGTGCCATTAAAAGAGATAAACGAAAGCGAACAACACTCAATCATGGATCAAGCGTTAAAGCTCAACAACGACTTACTAGTAGCCAAGAAAAACGTCGAGAGAAGCCGTAGAAGCTTAAAAGAGAGCGGTACAAACTCTG
>NZ_JBFRVX010000554.1:0-5291 GCF_041475345.1 Vibrio sp. 10N.222.48.A3
GGCGGCCCTTCAGTTGCCTGTTCATCAGCAAAAGCGATCGAGTGGGATGAGTCATTCAAAAACTGTGTAGACCCATCAGGCCGTGCGGTACAAGCCGTTCACAACGACGCCTATAACGCTTAAGCGTTTGAAAAATCAAATACTAAAAAAGGCGCATTATGCGCCTTTTTGTTTTAAGCCTAGTTTTTACTTTTTAATATTTCACTTATACGTGAGCTTGTAGTGCTTCGTTTTCAATACTGATCGGAACCACTTGGCTGATCATTTTTACGAGCATAATGGATCGAGCTTCGCCATCTTTCTGATGGTAAATAGCTTCAACACCCGCAAACTGGCCACTATTAATTTTGACAACTTGCCCTGATTCAAACTCAACACAGCAATCTTCAACTTCGCTACTGCAACACTTCTCGAACTCTTTTAGCTCAAAAACCAAATCACCTTGGACTTCATACGGCCTTGCACCGAACTTAATAAAGTCGACAACACCACGAGTTGAACGAACGGTAGTAAAGCTTGGGCCTTGCTCATAATCAAAACGGACAAAGATATAGGATGGGAACAGCGGTTCTTGGACCAGCTTCTCTTTCCCTCTCACTACCTTTTCGACTTCTATTTGAGGGTAAAAGCACTCTACCCCCTGATTTTCTAGGTGCTGTTGAGCGCGTTTTTGATCACCACGCTTACAGTAAAGTAAATACCAACGTTTCATTTAACTCGCCATCTTCGTTCTTTGGACATTTAACCACAGCCTAAAACAGTTTAGTCGCCGTTAATAAATGAGTCCTGATAAGCGAGAAATTACGCGCAACAGACAGACTTATCAACCAAAAAGTCATAGGTAAAAAATTTGGTCAGTCATTGTACAAGGAACATTTAGAGATCAAAAGACTCATTGCTGTAAGCATATGTATATCGCAGATAATATGAATAACATTCCCTATAAGATCATAACGATAGGCTAGGGCAATAGATCTAAACATTTTTATTGGATAGGATCTTAAAAAAGGTTACTAACCAACCAGGTCAAATATGGAAAATTAGTTTGCAGCACAAGCAGAATGGGCCACATTAAAAGTAAATTTATTTAATATCAACACTTTAGCAAAACCAAGTTATCGTGACCACAAAATACGCCTATTGCAGACTTTTACCCTACTGTGTATACATGAATGACTATAAAATCTTTTAATACCTAAAATTAGTAAAACTTATGCCAAGCAATCACAACATCTTTGGCCACCCTAGAGGCCTATTTTTATTATTTAGCACAGAGCTATGGGAACGTTTCTCCTACTACGCGATGCGTGCCATCCTTGTTTTATTTTTGACTGACACGACCCTCAACGGTGGGCTTGGTTGGTCAACGAAAGACGCACTTGATCTCTACGGTATTTACACTGGCTTAGTCTACATCACGCCATTGATCGGTGGCTGGATTGCCGATAACTACTTAGGACAACGTAAATCGATCCTAGTGGGTGGTGTATTAATGGCACTCGGCCAATTTACACTCGCTCTTCCTAACGGCGCTATTGGCTTAGACCAAGTAAATGCTCTTTATCTAGGTTTAGCACTCCTTATCAGTGGTAACGGTATGTTTAAGCCAAACATCTCGACCATGGTTGGCGACCTATACCAAGAAGGCGATAACCGCCGTGACGGTGCATTCACCATTTTCTACATGGGCATCAACTTAGGTGCATTATTAGGTGGCTTGATTTCAGGCGCTGCTGTCGACTCTTTCGGCTGGAAAGCAGGTTTCTTAGCCGCTGGTATTGGTATGGTTATTAGCTTAATCATGCAAATGACAATGGCTCAATCTTGGTTAGGTAACATTGGTTCAGTGCCAGCAGCTGCGCGAGCAAAAGCACTGAACCAATCTAAAGAAAAAACGCCACTAACCAAAGAAGAGTTCGATCGATTAAAAGTTATTCTGGTTATGGGTCTATTCGTCATAGTTTTCTGGGCGGGCTTTGAACAAGCTGGCGGTCTGATGAATATCTATACTCAACAATATACTGACCGCATGATTGGTGGCTTTGAAGTCCCAGCGGCGTGGTTCCAATCTCTGAACCCATTCTTCATCATTACACTTGCACCAATCATTGCTGCATTTTGGGTTAAGCTTGGTAAGCGTGAACCAAATTCTCCAGTGAAATTTGCAATGGCTTTGTTCTTCCTAGCTCTTGGTTTTGTGTGCATGATGGGCGCTGTAATGGAGCAAGGTGGCGACCTAACAGTGAAAACATCAATGCTGTGGCTAGTCGGTGCTTTCTTCTTCCATACCCTTGGCGAACTTTGTCTATCTCCTATTGGCCTGTCGTTGGTCACTAAGTTAGCTCCGCTTCGTCTCGCATCACTAATGATGGGGGCATGGTTTGGCTTCAACGCTGTCGCAAACTACGTAGCTGGCCTTGTGGGTTCTCACGTTGGTGAGCTTGGCGCAATGTCTATCTTCGGTGGTATCGCAATTACAGCGACAATAAGTGGCGTCTTACTGCTTCTTTGTGCTGGCAAGCTTGTATCATGGATGCATGGCGTAGAAAGCAACATGATGCTTGAAGCAGAGCCAAAAGCAGAAACTTCGGTTGCTTAATATCTAGACCTATTTCAAGAAGAAACATCCAGATCAAAAAGGGCTGCTCATTGAGCAGCCCTTTTGCTATTTTTAGATATGCATGACAATTTAGGCGAAGTCGTATTTAACGATACAGCGCCACTAACTCCGCCATCATATCGATGTGCGAGTCTCTATCATTCAGACACGTAATGTAGCTAAAGTCTGAGCCACCAGCGTCAATGAAGGTCTCTTTACACTGATCCGAAATCTCTTCTAACGTTTCTAAACAATCCACAGAAAATGCAGGCGCCATAATATCGATTTTTTTGATGCCTTTGCTTGGCAATGATTCAAGTGTCTCGTCAGTGTATGGCTTCAACCACTCTTCTCGACCAAATCGAGATTGGTATGTCATGGTGATATCGTCCGCTGATAAGCCTAACTCAGCAGCAAGGAGCTTTGTTGTCGCTTCACAATGCTGTGGGTAGATGTCGCCTTCATCAGCCAATCGTTTCGGAATACCGTGGAAAGAACAAACTAAATGATCGGCTCTACCATTTTTATCCCAATGGCTACGCACGCTTTCAGCCAATGCTTTTGCGTAGCTTGGGTGCGCGTAGTAGTCGCGAATAAAGCGATAGCTCGGAATCACTGGCATCTGCTTAAAGGCCTTGGTTAAGCCATCAGATACGGCCGCTGTGGTTGTGCCTGAGTATTGAGGATATAAAGGCAATACGATGATGTCTTCAACGCCCTGACCCATTAATTGCTCAACGCCCGTTTTAAGGCTTGGGTTACCATAGGTCATACCCAGCGCTACGGGTATCTGTAATTTTTTCTGGAGCTTTTCGGCTTGTCTTTGAGAGTACACAAGCAGTGGTGAGCCTTCATCCATCCAAACAGACTGATACAGCTTAGCCACTTTCGGCGCTCTAATCGGTAAGATCACCCCATGTAAAATAGGACACCACAACCAACGCGTTAAGTTTACGACTCGCTTGTCGTGTAAGAATTCACTCAAAAATCGACGAACGCCAGCTGGGGTCGCTGAGTCTGGTGTTCCTAAGTTCACCAGTAAAACGCCCTGCTTTTTATTATTTTCCATAGATACCTGAGACCAATATGTGATTTTCTGGAACGTAATATACTAATCTACATAAGTTTAAGATCATTGTTGTGCTACTAAATTTAAGAATAATCGTTCTTAACCTAGGTGATCACAACATCACATTGATCGTTAGCCGCGCGAATCTAAGCCGTACCACGGAAACAGTGCACAATCGAGTTTATCTAGATTGGTATATGACTAAAAATTGAAACAAAAAAAGCGACCTTAAGGTCGCTTCCAATATATCAAATTCTAAAACTGGCTGTTAGCCAATTATGCTAGTGCTTTCTCAAGTTCTGCACTAACTTCAGCAACTTGCTTAGTACCGTCGAACTTAAGGTACTTAGTGTTACCTGCTTCAGCTTCTTTACCGTAGTAAGAGATAAGCGGAGCTGTTTGATCGTGGTATACACCTAGACGTGCACGAACTGTTTTTTCTTTGTCGTCATCACGAACCACTAGCTCTTCGCCAGTGATGTCATCTTTACCTTCTTCTTTAGGCGGGTTGTACACATTGTGGTATGTACGGCCAGAAGGAAGGTGAGCACGACGACCAGCCATACGCTCAACAATCACATCGTCAGCTACGTCGAATTCAACAACGTAGTCTACTGCGATACCCATTTCTTTTAGGCCATCAGCTTGAGGGATTGTGCGTGGGAAACCGTCTAGTAGGAAACCTTTCTCACAGTCATCTTGAGCGATACGCTCTTTGATTAGACCAAGGATAATTTCATCAGAAACTAGCTGACCAGCGTCGATTACTGATTTTGCTTGCTTACCAAGCTCAGTACCCGCTTTGATAGCAGCACGTAGCATGTCACCAGTTGAAATTTGAGGGATACCAAATTTGTTCATGATGAAGTTAGCTTGAGTACCTTTACCCGCGCCAGGAGCACCTAGAAGAATGATGCGCATGTTTAATCCTCTTATAAAAATTATGATTTATACCGAAGCTCACTATCCCGCCTTTCTGGTTCAATTTAAGTCGAACAAGAGAGATTAGGTAACAACTGAGGCTAAGCACAACTGTAAACAGAAGCAAAACGGTAAGTTTCGGTATAACGTTTAAAAATCATACAACTGGAGATGATAGGTTCATAGTACCAGCTGATTAGGTCGAGCATTCTATCACATTAATATTCAATTTTGCTTAAATTAAGACTAAAGAATGTATCGACAGCGTTTGCGTTCGTCTTGTTAGCAACTTTAGCGACATTTCGATGAAGTTAAGCGACGTTCATAAAAAAAGCCCGCATTAGCGAGCTTTTAATTATAATTATGAGCTTAGCCCAAAGTCGAAAGACTAACGTTTTGTCAGTAGTTCGTTGATTGCACCTAAGAATTGTGACGGATCTTCCATTGAGCCCTTTTCAGCCAGCATAGCTTGACCAAGTAGTAGCTCAACCCAACGGCCAAACGCTTGTTCGTCCGCTTCATCAGCCATCTGTTTCACAAGTGCGTGCTCAGGGTTAATCTCAAAGATGTACTTAACTTCAGGTGCAGCTTGACCCGCAGCTTCAAGAAGCTTAGCCATTTGAGTGCCCATCTCGAAATCATCGGTCACAACAACAGCAGGTGTAGTTGCTAACTTGAATGTCGTGCGAACCTCTTTAACAC
>NZ_JBFRVX010000555.1:0-939 GCF_041475345.1 Vibrio sp. 10N.222.48.A3
CTTTACGACCATCCACATTCTATAACGCAAAACTCTATATTTGTTCAATAGTACAATAAGTTAGCCATGAAACATCAGCCAAACTGATATATGATGCACCGCTTCAATATGTCACATCATTCTGGCACCCGTTCGATAACAGGATCCTCATGAGCTTTATTATATTATTACTTCTTCTAGTCTTCGTTGGCGTTACACGTTTATTTCAGTGGCGAAAAACCTCTAGTTTTATCAAACTTCTTCTTCTCTCTTTATTTATATTGATTGGTTCGGGTTTAATCCCTCGCTATCTACTAAACGACCTGCAAGCCAATTATGAGCGCAAACCTGACATTCAGTGGACCTCTCACAATGCCATTGTCTTGCTTGGTGCTGGTACTCAACTCATCGCAAGTACACAAGAATTTGAGCCGACCTTTTTCTCGTTCGGTCGCATCAATGAAACGGCAAGCCAATATAAAAACTGTGCGAAGGCTCAAACCATATGCAAAGTGATTGTTAGTGGTGGAGATGCACAAAATAATGGTGTAACCGAAGCGGAAGTTTATCAACAGCAGTTGCTTAGACTCGGCGTTCCACTAGCCGATATCATTCAAGAATCGAATAGCGTCAACACTTGGAAAAACGCGCAGCTCACCAGTGACCTAATGAAGCATCACCAGTTCGACAACATTGTTCTTGTTTCATCAGGCCTACATATTCGTCGTAGTGAACTCTACTTTAATCATTTTGGATTAAACGTCGTCCCAGTACGAGCCGACTACATGGCTGCTCAAATTTCATGGTTACCATTGTGGTACAACTTCGCAGTTACAGACTTTGCATTGCATGAACAATTGGGTTTTGCTCGTTACAACCTTTACAACTTTATGGGTTGGAACAGCAAACGTGAGAAGCCCGGTGACGCCTGATCGCTTCAACCATGATCTAACTAGTTAG
>NZ_JBFRVX010000556.1:0-6807 GCF_041475345.1 Vibrio sp. 10N.222.48.A3
GCTGGTACATCTTCACCGCAGTGATAACAGGATTCACACATAAGCTTTAATTCGTTAGTTGAGTAGGAGTATCAATAGGGAAGTTCATGCGACCTTGCACTAACCATTCAGAATCATGCGGAGAAAGCTCAATAAACCATGGTCCTTGCATTTCGTGATCCAAAGTCATGGTGTAGTTGCCTTTCGCATCCGCTGTCAGTAGTTGAGTAAAATCGCGGTCAGGCAGTGTTCTGTGAACAAACATTGCGTTAATCGCAGGGAAGTGATCGAGTTTACCTTTCTCAAGAGTAATGATAACTGAGTTACCTTTCTCGTTAACTGAAGCTGAAAGGCCGAGTTCCTTTGCAATATTTACTTTTGAAATGTCGACATTAATGCCTTTTCCTTTTTTATAGTAATCCTCAGTCACTAGGTCTACAGAGTTCTGTGTGAACACAATAACCGTCATGATGGTCCAAATAACTACTGTCGCTGGCAACGCGATTAAGAACCACGGCCAAAACTGTTTATACCAAGGCTTTACCATAAAAAAGATCTCAAAAAAGAATAAAAAGAAGGGGTTATAAAATAAAGGAAAGACAGCCTCTTAGAAAGAGGCTGTTATTGAAATGTTACTTATTATCCGAGTTGCTTAAGCTCCACACGTATGATGAAATCAGTTGTACTTTATCCTCGCCTAGAATGTCTTTCCAAGCAGGCATCACGCCAGAGCGTCCGTACATTACTGTTTCCGTCACAGCTGCGCGAGAGTCGCCAAACAACCAGTCGCGGTCAGTCAGGTCAGGTGCACCTACAGCAGGGTTACCCTTACCATCTGTACCGTGACATGCAGCACATACAACAAAGCGTGCTTTACCAGCTTCAGCTTCACGAGCATTCACACTACGTCCAGAAAGGCTAAGCGTGTAGCTAACCACTTCTTTAACGCCTTGCTCGCCAAGTGCATCTTTCCAGCCTGGCATTTGGCCAACACGACCATGCATGATTGTTGTCACGATAGCTTGTGGTTCACCACCATATAGCCATGCGTCATCAGTTAGGTTAGGAAAACCTTTTTGACCACGAGCATCAGAGCCGTGACACTGAGAACAGTTTTGCAAGAATAAACGTTGGCCCACTTTAATTGCGTCAGCATCTGATGCAATGTCAGGGACAGAACGTAAACCATTTTCGTCGTGAGCTAGCTTTTTGAATGCTTCACCAAAATAGGTGTTGGCGTCATCAAGCTCTTTCGCGTACTCGTCTAACTGCTTGTTCGCTTGAGCCGCAGCAATCGAAGAGCGAGACTCTTCAATACTACGAACTTCTTGGTTTGAACTTGTCCAACCTAGTAGACCTTTAAAATTGCCAAGGCCAGGGTAAAGAGCAAGGTAAACCGCTGCAAACACAATCGTACTGATGAAAAGGTATGTCCACCATTTTGGTAGTGGGTTATTAAGCTCACGAATACCATCGTATTCATGGCCCATATCATGACCTTCTTCTACGCCAGTTCGATCTTTAAAACACCAACGAAGCAAGACAGCACAACCAATTAGGGTACCAATCGTAATCGCACTAACCCAGATACTCCAGAATGTACTCATTACTTTGTCACTCCTTGATTTTTAGAACTTGTTGCCGGCTCGTCGTCTGCAAACACTAGGTTCGCATCTTCGTCGAAACGTGATTTACGATTCTTGCCGTATGCCCACCAAACGATGCCGATGAAGCAAGCAAAAACAGTAACAGTCCAAACACTTTGAAATGTAATAATGTCCATAATTATTCCTTATTTCATTGCGTGGCCAAGCGATTGAAGGTAAGCGATGATTGCATCCATCTCTGTTTTTCCTTCAACATCTTGTTTAGCGTTAGCAATTTGTTCGTCTGTGTAAGGAACACCAAATTGATTACGGAAGAGTTCAAGCTTCTGTTGAGTCAATTTGCCATCAAGTACATTCTCAGCAAGCCATGGGAAACCAGGCATGTTTGATTCAGGAACAAGTTCACGAGGGTCGATAAGGTGAACACGGTGCCACTCATCAGAGTAACGATCACCAACACGCGCTAGATCTGGACCAGTACGCTTAGAACCCCATAGGAATGGGTGTTCCCAAACGCTTTCGCCCGCTACAGAGTAGTGACCGTAACGTTCAGTTTCAGAGCGGAAAGGACGAATCATTTGGCTGTGACATACGTTACAACCTTCGCGGATATAAATATCACGACCTTCCATTTCCAGAGCAGAGTAAACGCGTAGGTTTTCTACAGGTTCAGTCGTCTGCTTTTGGAAAATAAGAGGGGTAATTTCTACTAAAGCACCAAAACTGATAGCAATAACGATCAAGATCGCCAGTAGGCCAACGTTCTTCTCTACCAACTCATGGCGATTATTTGAATTTGAGCTCATTCTAAATCTCCTTAAGCCGGTTGAGGGATAGCTTTAAGGCTATCTTTAGGTGCAGAAACAGTTTTGTACGTGTTGTATGCCATTAGGAACATACCAGATAGGAAGATAAAACCACCTAAGAAGCGTACAAAGTAGAACGGGTAAGATGCTTCTACAGATTCAACGAAGCTGTAAGTTAATGTACCGTCAGAGTTAACTGCACGCCACATCAGACCTTGCATCACACCAGAAATCCACATTGCAACAATGTAGAAAACCGTACCAATCGTTGCTAACCAGAAGTGAACATTGATTAGAGATACAGAGTACATACGCTCTTGACCAAATAGTTTAGGAACTAAGTGGTAAACCGAACCGATAGAAACCATCGCAACCCAACCTAGCGCACCAGAGTGAACGTGACCGATAGTCCAGTCCGTGTAGTGAGATAGTGCGTTAACCGTTTTGATTGCCATCATAGGGCCTTCGAAAGTCGACATGCCGTAGAATGATAGAGAAACGATTAGGAAACGTAGGATAGGGTCGTAGCGTAGCTTATGCCACGCACCAGATAGAGTCATAATACCGTTGATCATGCCACCCCAAGATGGAGCAAACAGAACCAAAGACATAACCATACCTAGAGACTGAGTCCAGTCTGGAAGTGCTGTGTAGTGTAGGTGGTGAGGACCAGCCCAAATATACAGAGACACAAGAGCCCAGAAGTGAACAATCGACAAACGGTAAGAGTAAACAGGGCGACCAGCTTGTTTAGGAACGAAGTAATACATCATACCTAGGAAACCAGCTGTCAATAGGAAGCCTACCGCATTGTGTCCGTACCACCATTGCACCATTGCATCGATCGCTCCGGAATAAATCGAGTACGATTTAAACGCAGATACAGGAACAGCCAGGCTGTTAACGATGTGCAACACGGCAACCGTGATGATGAAGGCTCCGAAGAACCAGTTAGCTACATAAATGTGCGATGTCTTACGCTTAATCATGGTTCCGAAGAACACGACCGCATAAGCTACCCACACAAGAGTAATAGCAATATCGATTGGCCATTCAAGTTCTGCGTATTCTTTACCAGAGGTTAAACCTAACGGTAAAGTAATTGCAGCGGACAGGATAATCGCTTGCCAACCCCAAAAGGTAAAGGCTACGAGAGGGCCACCAAAGAGACGCGTCTGACAGGTACGTTGCACAACATAATATGATGTTGCAAACAGCGCACTTGTACCGAACGCAAAAATAACCGCATTAGTATGCAGGGGACGTAAACGACTGTACGTCAGCCACGGCGTATCAAAGTTTAGCTGTGGCCAAACTAATTGAGCGGCAATCAAAACACCAACGCCCATACCGACAATACCCCACAAAATTGTAACGAGGGTAAATTGACGGACGACCGTATAGTTGTAGTTTTGTTCAAGCTGCTTTTCTTGGCTCATTTGCATGCTTCCAATTTCTTATTTACTACACTTTACTTCCAACACGACTCACGTCGTAATGCCACCCAAATTAGAAAAGGAAATTCAGCCTATTCAGAGCTTTATTTCCACTTGCTGATTTTAAAAAAAAGTGGCATTTTCAACGCGACACTATACTTGAATTAACAAATCAATGACAGAGTAGTAACCTTACGCTTGGTCTGGAATTGGATTTTTATTTAAAAACTTTGAACTTTGTAACAAGGAGTAAAGATTATAATGGCGGCACAAAAGCTAACAAAAGGCAGGCTTGTTCAAATTATCGTCATGTTGGTTATTTTAATAGCTGCATTTACTTGGAGAACAGTGACATACGACAATGACGAAACAGTAAACTGTATAATTTCTAAACCTTGCCAAATTACTATTGATAAACATAATGTTTTAATTTCGGGTGATAACCTAGGGTATTCGATCGAAACATCTAAAACTGGTAAATTTATCATTAACTATAATGAGAGTGGAACTCTAGAAGAAAAAGGGGCATCAATTTGGCTGTTACGAACGAACGCTCAGAACTCCTCAATAACGGTTACATTTCCACAACAGATAGCCACACTTTCTGTAAACCTTTCTAAGGAATAACACAGTAACAAGTTAGTCTCACCTCAATTCTTTTGATAGAAATATGTACTAAGTCAGTGAAATAGATTGTATAAAAGTGTTATAAAGAGAGCATTAATAAAATCTTCCGAGATCTATGAAATTTCTATCAAAAGTCTCTTATTCCCTAGACGATAAAATCGCAGTAGATGAGCTGCTCAGTGGGGTGGCAAACCCTGACGATATTGCCTGTCTTATCTGCTACTGCACCGAAGAGTACTCCACACTTGCTGTGCAGAGATATTTGGTAGATGCGCTCCCGAATACACCAATACATGGCTGCACCACTTGTCACGGTATTATGACCGAAACAGGGTTCCATTCAGGCCCTGTGATTGGGATACTCATCATCTATGATTCCGGGATCAATGCCTACGGTACCGGCATCAGTCACTTTGGCGATTCCATAGACCGTAGTACATTCAGCGCCATCGATAAAGCATTAAAGAACGCCAACCGAGAAGGTGAAATACCCGATCTTATCTTGCTCCATTCCACCCCAGGAAATGAAGAGAAGGTGATGGCGGCCATCGATAACAAATTTGGCACAGAGGTGCCGATTATTGGTGGAAGCGCAGCAGACAATCAAGTGTCTGGAAATTGGAGTATCTTTACCGAAGAAGCTCTTGCTATTAATGGCGTCTCTTTAACGGTGTTTTTTGCGTCACAATCCATCTATTCATCTTTTAGCGCCGGTCATACACCCACTCAGTATTCAGGCACCGTCACCAAAGTAAGAAATCGAATATTGTTAGAGATCGACCATAGGCCTGCGACCACCGTTTATAATGAATGGACTAATTTTCATTTAGGTGGCAGTGATGATGGGTATATTTTTGAAAAGTCGACAGTTTATCCATTAGGTCGAAAGGTCGGTTCTTCTTACGACTACCCATATTTCAAGTTGTCGCATTCGATCAGAGAAACTGAGTGTAACGGTATCGAGTTGTTCACTGATATCAATGAAGGTGACACCATCTATTTGATGCAAGGCTCTAAGCAACAACTTATCAGCCGTGCCGCTAACATCATTCATTCGTCTTACTATAATGATATGGATCTTGAAGAAAAATTAGGGGCGATCAACATATTCTGTGCAGGACCAATGCTGCACCTAAAACAAGATATGGATGAGGTTTGTGACCAAATCAATCACGCACTTGGTGGGCTTCCATACATATGTCCATTTACGTTTGGTGAGCAAGGCAGACTCTCTGGTGGTGAGAATGCGCACGGAAATTTGATGGTATCGTCTGCAACGTTTTATAGGCTGAAAAAGTAATGGATACTGAAGACCAGGAAGCGCTGCAAGAAGCTCGTATTGAACTCCAAAAACTAAAGGTCCGTGAACGTAAATTAGCTGAAGAGAATAGGGTGATCCTATCGACTATCTCTGCGATCAGTAAGGCGAGTAACATATCTGAAATATTTTCTAGTCTCGAATTCGCACTCAAAAAATACATAAAGTTTGATGATTTTATTGTGGTATCAAGAGTAGGGAATGAAGGTAGTTTCAAAACCCTGTTAACCAATAACAAAGTATTCGAACAAATGAATTGGACAGATTGTGGCAAGCTATCGCGAGTCATTAATGGAGAATGTGCCATTCTTTTTGAACCCAAATCTCTGGGTGAATTCAGCACTTTGCATCCCATTATCCTAGACCAAATTAACTCCGTACTGATTACTGGTATTGATAGCGGGCTTACACAATCCGTTATCATCTTTATCCATTCCAATACCAAACACTTTAGTATTGAAACCAAAGCCACTCTAAACCGATTTCGACCGCTGATTGAGCGTGCTGTTTTCGATATTGAAAACAAAGAAAAACTTGAAGCGACAGTCCGAGAACGTACAGCAGAACTCGTAGCAGCAAGAAAAGACGCAGAAAGAGCCAACAAAGCCAAATCTGAATTCTTAGCAATGATGAGTCATGAGTTAAGAACGCCGCTAAACGCCACCATAGGCTTAATCGACACGCTAAAGTCCACACCGCTGAATGATGAACAACAGTCTATATTGTTAAATATGAGTACATCATCTGAACTCCTATTGGCGATCATCAGTGATGTATTGGACTTTTCAAAGATTGAATCTGGATGCTTCTCGTTGGCTCCTCAATGGAGCAATGCAAGAGACACTGTAACTTTTGTTTTATCTGAACAAAAGAAGATAGCAGACGATAAAGGGTTGTCGTTAACCCTAACTAGCGACATTCCAGAAGGTGAACTACATTACATCGACCCAAGTCGCTTAGCACAGATCCTTTTTAATCTCATTGGTAACGCAATAAAGTTCACTGAACACGGGCATGTACATGTTTCTATTACC
>NZ_JBFRVX010000557.1:0-1430 GCF_041475345.1 Vibrio sp. 10N.222.48.A3
GAAGCACTCCAAAGGTTATACAAAAATCAAGAGAGTGAGAACGTCCGGCGATAGTAAAGCTTGTAGACAGGCGAAACAGCACTTACCAACCAAGAAAAAGTTCAAATACAGTTTTCCAGAAAAGTACATCCGACTTCATATCACAAACTGACCATTATGATGCACTATAACTAAATAATATTAATTTGATTGACTAAAACGTCAATGAATACGAGTGAATTACGGTGATCTGAGTTAGATGTCAGTATGTTGCACTGTCACTTGATATAACAATATGTCTCGTAGGGCGTTCATTTTACTGATATCTATTTAACCGAAGGTGCCAAATGTACACGAATCTTGTTTAGCGACAGCGTGTTTAACGGGGATGCCGAGGTGTTGGCAAGTCATTAGTACCTTTAGTTTTCTATCGGCAGGAGCATGTTCTGAGAGAATCACAGAGCTTATACACTCTTTATTCAGATACAGCTTGTTGCCAATAATCTCTTCATTGGGCAGTACCCAGCGATATTCTTTTTCGTAACGCCAGTTTGAATGTTTGATTCCAAGTACGCTCACGGCTAATTTCGATGCTTTTGACTTAACTAGCGAAGGAGAGCTAAGCATGCTTGGGTTGTCAGTATACTGAACTTCAAAGCAATTGAGATCTGCCTCACCGTGATAACAGTTAAGATCATACTCAATACACATACCTTTAAAGTTATCGCCATACTGAGACCAAAGTATGGGATGGTCATTCGATTGAGAGAAGCACATAACCTTGAAGTCATTCTGAAGTTCTTTGTTGAACAGGTGATGAGATTCAAAAGGGTTATTAAAGGTCTTAGCGGAATCAAACCACAACGAACACTCGGATATCGATTGTATGTTTCTATCGTGAAGAGATCTGAACTTATAAAGTTTAGGCAACATATCAAACACCTGGTTTACAACATTGTCTGATGTTAACACTATAATTCATAATGTAAGCGTGAATGCATAGTGTTTGCTTGCTTAGTCACCAAGTTTAATCATATAACTGATTGATAGATCAAAATTTAAACACGAAATAGCAGCCTGTTTGAGTGATTTATCTTGCAATAGCGTTGGTTTTTCTAATAAGTTGCAACGTAACTTTATATTGGTGGAGGAATAGGCCTATATTTGGAGGCAATGTAAAGGAAGTTAAGTGAACCAATAATGATAAATCCGACCTCAAAGAGATCGGACTATTTGCAATGCTAGGCTAGTTGACCGCTATAAATTGGTCTAGTCATTGAAGGAACTTTAGAAATGGTATCTTGCACCAATGTATGCTGTTTTGGATGAAACATCGATGGATTCTATTTCAATATGTGCAGAGCGGTAACCGATATGAACGTCGATGTTATCGGTAATTATTGCGCCAAATTCTCCACCGATTTGGTAAGCGGCCTCAGATTCAGAAGCTG
>NZ_JBFRVX010000558.1:0-439 GCF_041475345.1 Vibrio sp. 10N.222.48.A3
CGGTATGGTTGCCCTATCACTATTCACCGCTTTTGGCATGAGTTCATACGCGCTTGCTAATGAAAATGACACAGCAGCTAAAGAGCTTGGTCATTTTTATGCAGGTGTAGATGTCGGATTTTATAATGAAACCGAATTAGAATACCGCGGTAGCAAAATTGAAGATTCTTCTGATCTAGCTGACTTGAGTTATAACTTAGTTGGCGGTTATGAGTTCAATACACACGATGTAGTAAAGCTGGGATTAGAAGCGGAGTACCGAAAAATTGGCAAAGTTAACTTTGCTCAAATGATGGATATTGAAGGCCAAGCCTTCTTCGTGAATGTTAAACCCAAATTCATCGTTAAAGGCGACGTCTTGGATTTGTATGTCTCCCTGTTAGCAGGCGTTGGATCTATTGATACGGAAATCAAAGCCTTTGGGCTCTCAGCTTCTGAA
>NZ_JBFRVX010000559.1:0-2001 GCF_041475345.1 Vibrio sp. 10N.222.48.A3
GCTAGACCTGTTAGTGGGTCAGTAGTACTCAAGATTTCGAGTGTTTGATTCGCACTTTCTAAACGCTGTCGTTGCTTTTGATTTTCTAGCGACACGGCAATAAAGCTAGCTAAATGTTCTATAAGCTGACAGTGGTGTTCCTGATATTGGTTTGGTAGATGATGCTGAACTGACAGAAAGCCGATTAATTTTTCATTAAGAATGATTGGCGTTAGAATCATTGAGTTAGTATCAAGCTCGCCACGAAACGTAACGAAATTATCGTCTTGTGTGGTTTTACCGATATAGGGTTCTAGAGCCGCATCTGTCGCGCTATTAAAATGAACGGTAGCTCGCTTGCGAATCACATACGTACCAATGGTTTGGTTCTCTTGGCAAACTACTTTTAGGTTCGGTATTAATCCTTGAGTATCAACAAAATAGCGGTAGTCGAGTATGTCTGATTTATCGTCATACATAGCAATCCCAAACTCAGATGTTGGTAGAATCATATTTATCTTATGGAGTATCTCAGGCAGTACGCTTTCTAAATCTGCAGCGGTTGCTATGAATTGACCAATATCAGTGAGCGCACCCATATATTTTTGCATTTGAGTCAGAACGTCATTTTTCTTCTTACTCTGAATGGTACCTACCCCTTCTAGAATACGTTCGCTCTGTTCGCGCTCATAACTTCTCATGTGTTTTTCTAAAAGATCCACATGCTGAGTTTGAAGTGCCGCTAAACCAGACCAATCCTCTTCATCTCGAAAGAGCTTCGCCTTAGTTTGGGCATAGATAGCATAAGAACGGTAACTACTCTTTAGATCAAAATTCTGTTCGAGAAAAGCGCACCCTACTTTTGCTTGTTCTCGCTCTCCAATGCCTTCTAAGAATTGAAACCAGTAAACCAAATTTTCTTTTCGATTATGCTCATCTCTCGATTTTTTGAAGTGCTCTTCTGCCTGATAAAATGCATCTAATACATCACTATCATCGAAGCCTCCCCACAAGAGCATGGTTTGCCCTAGGTAACTATGACAAAGAGCTATCGTCCTGTGACTAGAAAGCGAGGTGCCTATTCTTTTCGCTTCCATAATGGCGCTAACCGCTTGCTCAAACTCATTTGTATGTGCACAGCTATAGGCTAGGTTTAAATGGCTGACAGCACAATCTAACAGGCGATTCGCATTTTGAGATGAAATAATGGCTTTACGAGCATATTGCTTCGCTTGTTCGTATTTTTCTAAGCTTAAGTGCAAGTCACTTAGATTACAGAATATAAGTGACTTAAAATTGTCATCAACTAGGTGTAAGTTTTCTAGTGTCTCTGAGTAACAAGCATACGCTGATTGATAATCACCACGAATGTTATGGGTAGACGCAAGTAACCCGATGACAAATACATATAGTTGAATTTCTTCAGGAGCAATGACGTTTAGGCAGGCTTTATAATGCTCAGCAGCGTCAGAAAGGTTATCGTGGCGATAGCTTGTGAAACCTTTAAGGAAACGCGCGATTGAATCCGGGATCGGTTGATTATTAGCTTCGCATAGACTCGTTATTCTGTCTTCGACTTCTTTTAATCCTTTGATTCCAGGGTAGTTCTGGATTCGCGTTATAATTCCCATGATCTTTGGGTAAAGCGTATTGCTCATAAGTTCCGTTTAAGTCAGCCAGATTAAAAAATAACGAATAGTATACCACAAAATGCTTATTACACATTCCATTCATGAGGCTAATAAGTGGTAATTTCCTATCATTATCTTGAGTGGCGTACTGTTTTTATGTAGAGTGCGCGCAAAGTAATAATTATATTGGAGAGCACCATGGCTCGTACCATTCTGTACACTTATAAAGATGAAGACAAAGAGTTATTGTTTTCGAAACAAGAACACCGCACGATCCAAGAAGCTGTTGCAGCAGCTGAAGGTATCGACATCACTGAGTATCTAAAAACTGAGCAGCAGCTTGAGTTCATTTCTGATACTAAAGCGGTTCGTAACTACCAAGACAACTATT
>NZ_JBFRVX010000560.1:0-2948 GCF_041475345.1 Vibrio sp. 10N.222.48.A3
AACTTATACAGACGAGGCCCATCGTGAGAAATAAAGCAATTTGTATCAATGACTTAAAAGGCATTTTACACGGACAAACCATTGTCTCTATTCAACCAGTTGAACTCAGCCCACTTGCGAAAACTGAGATTATTGTCGCAATGGCACAAGCCGCAGAACAAGCTGGAGCGAAAGCACTCCGCATTGAAAGTATCAACAATGTGAAGGCGGTTTCTGAACATGTCAGCATACCAATTATTGGTATTGTGAAGCGTGATTTAGAGAATAGTCCGGTAAGAATTACGCCTTATTGCAGCGATGTCACTGCACTGGCAGAGGCTGGGGCAACCATCATAGCGTTTGACGCAACTGACCGAATTCGACCAGAAAGCCGCGATGCAATCGTCACCGCAATTAAGGAAACAGGTTGCTTTGCGATGGCGGACAGTTCATGTTTTGAAGACGGTCTTTGGGCCCATCAGCATGGCGTCGAGATCATTGGATCAACGTTGTCAGGTTATGTTGGAGAAAGTGAACCAACTGAACCAGACTTTGAACTGGTTAAACAGTTTTCTAAAGCGGGTTTCTTTACTATGGCAGAAGGCAGGTACAACACACCTGAACTTGCCGCTAAGGCCATTGAGTGTGGTGCAACAGCAGTAACCGTTGGTTCAGCCTTGACACGATTAGAAGTCGTAACGAACTGGTTTAATAAAGCAACTCAAGCAGTAGAGGCGTAATAATGAACATCCTAGCCATTGACATTGGCGGCACAAAAATCGCGTTGGGGTTTGTCTCAAATGGCAAGCTCTGTGAGCGAATGCAAATCCCGACCATTGACGTAACTTCTGCAAATCAATTTGCAAACCATATACTGCAGCACTGCGAACCTTGGTTAGAAGATGTGGATCAAATTGGCATCTCCACTACGGGGTTGGTTACAGAACAAGGGATCAGCGCCATTAACCCAGACACATTGGCCTTTCCCACTCCTTTCCCACTCCATACTGAAATCAAAGCACAAACAGGCAAGCCAGTCGCAATGCTAAACGATGCGCAGGCAGCGGCATGGTATGAATACTTGCACTTAACCGATCAAGAAAAAAACATGGCCTATCTAACGGTATCAACCGGTGTCGGTGGCGGCTTGATTCTTGATGGGAAGCTTCATCGCGGACAAAACAACTTTGCCGGACATATAGGTCATTTAGTGATTGATCCCAACGGGCCAATTTGTGGCTGTGGTCAAAGAGGTTGTGTCGAAGCCATCGCCTCAGGGACAGCCATCAATAAATACGCCCAACAGACAATTAATAACACCATTTCTAACGTCGAACTTTTTGAGCAAGCGCACCTTAACCCCTCTGCCGAACACATTATTCAGCAAAGCGCCCAAGCTATCGCCACGTTATGTTGTAATTTAAAAGCCACCCTTGATTTAGATGTGATCGTAATCGGGGGGGGAGTGGGTCTTGCGGCTGGTTATTTAGAGCGGGTAGCACAGCACATTGAGATGCGTCCGCGTCCATTTCAAATCAAGTTAGCACCAGCAAAGGGCAATCATGATGCTTGTCTGTTAGGGGCCGCCGCTCTTTTTGAACACTGAGTTTAAGTGTATTTGGGCTCTGTATATACCACGTATTTTATCAAGACTGCTCTTCAATTAAGAGCGAAAGGACTATTCATGACACTCAAAGCAATCTCAGCGCTGCGTATTTTTGATGGTGAGAAGATGCACTACGAATCCGCATTACTTTGGCAGGAAAACCACATCGTCTCAATCGTGCCTGAGAATCGTATTCCTGCGCAAGCCGAAGTCATACGCTACCCTTCATCTACGCTTACACCAGGGTTTATCGACCTCCAAGTAAACGGTGGCGGCGGTGTCATGTTCAACCAACAAACCGACGTCAAAGGCATTGAAACCATCTGCCATGCCCATAGAAAACATGGTACTGCTTACTTGCTACCTACGTTAATCAGCGACAGTTCAGAAAAGATCAAACAAGCCTTGTTGGCTACTCGTTCCGCTCTAGAAAATAAAACTAAGGGCGTATTGGGTGTCCACTTAGAAGGACCATGGCTAAGCCCGGAAAAAAAAGGCGCTCATGATACCAGTCATTTTTACGACCCTACCGTCGCCGGACTCCTCGACCTTCCTTGGCTAACTCAGGGAAAAACGCTTATTACTTTAGCTCCTGAAGCTGTAAATTCGGCCGCTATTGACTGGCTTTCTCGTAAAGGGGTATTGGTGTCTTGTGGCCATAGTAATGCAACAGAGCAGCAACTAAGCGAAGAAACCTTATCCCATATTGATGGCTTCACACACCTATACAACGCAATGTCTCCTCTAAACGGCAGAGAACCGGGCGTTGTTGGCACAGCGTTAATGACTGATCACGCGTGGTGCTCAATTATTACCGATGGGATTCACGTTGCCCCTACAAACATCAAGCTTGCCCACCGAGCAAAACCGAAAGGAAAATTGCTAATTGTCTCAGATGCTATGGGCTCAGTCGGTAGCGCAGACAATAGCTTCGTTCTCAACAACGAAATTATCAAAGTTGTTGAGAACAAATTGGTCAATTCGAATGGCAACCTAGCTGGTGCACATATTGGTATGGATCAATCTGTTGCTAATATTATTGCATGGGGAATTGATGAAGAAGAAGCTTTTAAAATGGCATCGACTTACCCTGCACATGCGTTGCGAAGTGGGAGCTCTCTTGGTTACTTGAAAGAAGGATATATTGCAGCAGCAACAATTCTAAATGATAGCTATCATACACAAGCAGTTCTCGTAGACGGAGAAATTTGGAAAAGCTAACTCAAGTCATATCGCAAGCGGCAGATATCAACTCACGAAGCTCCGAGTCTGCAGTAGCAATAGTAAACTAACGAACTTATAGGGGTGGGATAATTTCTTAGTTTGGTCGAACATAGTAAAGTCACTTTTATTGTGACTCTAC
>NZ_JBFRVX010000561.1:0-6633 GCF_041475345.1 Vibrio sp. 10N.222.48.A3
GGGATAAATATCACATTTTGGTGCGTGCATGTTTAGTTGTCAGTCCATTTGTAAACAGTTCGTTATACTGCTAGCAGTAATCGTTTGTTCGCTTTTCACTGTATCCGTTAGTGCAGACACGAAAAGCACCTTGCGTGAAGAAACAATAATCATAGGGGTTATTAGCTCTAACCCCAAAAAAGCATTCAAACGTGCACAGCCTTTTGCTGATTACTTAGCTGAAAACCTATCTAACTATGGTATCAAAACAGGCCAAGTTGTTGTCGCCCGCGACTCTCGTCAAATGGCTCGTTGGATAAAAAGCGGTCAGGTAGATCTGGTTTCTGAAACGGTGTTTGCAGCACAGGAATTAATGCAATATTCGGGTGCTGAACTTTTAGCAAGACGATGGAAAAGCGGTGTGGCGGAATATCATTCAATCTTCTTTTCCAAACGCGATAACGGGGTAGACTCCCTAGGTGATCTGCGAGGCAAAACGGTTGTCTTTGAGGATGTCGGTTCTACTAGTGCATTTCTTGTCCCTGCGGCGATACTGCTTGGGCAAGGATATAAGCTCTATGAGCTAAGCTCCCCTAGAGAATATCCACCGAAAGACAAGGTGGGTTATTTTTTCTCCGATGAATATTCAAAGTCTGGAGGAGAATCTAACATGATGAGCTGGGTTCATCGTAATATTGTTGCGTCAGCTGCATTTAGTAATCTCGATTGGGAGAAAGAAATTCCCGAGCAGGTAAAACAACAGTTACAGGTAATCCATACTTCTCAAGCGATTCCCCGCTCACTAGTACTAATACGCCCTGATCTCTCCTCCGAACTTAAGCAAAACATGCTCTTAGTATTGCTTGCGGCTCATGAAAGTGAGGAAGGTAAACTGGCTTTGAAAGCCTATAAGAAGACGAAAAAGTTTGATGCTATCACACCAGAGATTGTAGAAAGCATTTCTTGGGCGGAAGCGCAAAAACGACTGGTTGATGAATACATCTCCCGTTAACTAGAGAAGTTATTGCTTATGAAGTTAAAAGGTAAATTGGTTCTCGGAAACATGCTTATGGTCGTTTTGACTATGGGCTGCCTTTCCTTGTCTCAGTGGCTGATATCTTCATACTATAGTGATGAAATTCTAGAAGAAACGGCAACGAATATTGCAGAGAACTTTACTTCCCAAGCTCAGAGTCAAGCAGAACAAACGGTTGAGTACCTCTCAGATGCACTTTTTGATCCGATGTATTTTTATGATATCGATAATATTAACTCTATTTTAGAGCCTGCCTTTGAAAATAAAGATGTCATATTCATAAAGGTTTTTGATGCTAATGGTCTGATAGTTCATACAGGAGAAGATGTAGTACTCGGTTATGGCTCCAACTTGGATATGCCAAGGGTGCAAGAAAATGTCTTGAATAAGCAAGAAGCTTACACAGAAATCAATTCATCAGCACTGATTGTTGCGCGGCCAATCACGATGAATAAGACTCGGTTAGGTGGCATAGTGATGAGCTACTCCTTAAAGGCTGTGAAAGACGACATCGAGAAAAATAACACCATTATCAAGGATATTACTGAGTCAAGTCGAAGCTATAGCGCGGTGTTGAGCATAACCTTGACGATGTTCATGTGTCTGGTCAGCTTAC
This sequence comes from Vibrio sp. 10N.222.48.A3, assembly GCF_041475345.1. NCBI lineage: Bacteria > Pseudomonadati > Pseudomonadota > Gammaproteobacteria > Vibrionales > Vibrionaceae > Vibrio > Vibrio sp. 10N.222.48.A3. The sequence goes on from NZ_JBFRVX010000561.1 coordinate 1,632, forward strand.
TCTTTTCCATGTTATTAGCTAAGACGATGATTCGTCCGATTAATCAACTCCTACAACATTCGAAACGCATCAGTAAAGGGATTTTCCAAGTACCAAACAACATTCAGCGCAGTGATGAACTCGGAGAACTTGCTCAGGCGTTTGATAGTATGGATTCAAGCCTCAAGCAGCGGAATGAGGAAGTTGAGTTTTTAGCTTATAACGATCCACTGACTAAGTTACCGAATCGCTCTCAGTTTATTAAATGTCTTGAACGGTGTATTCATCGATGCAAACAGTCAAAAGAGGTGTTTGCGGTTTTTTTTATCGATTTGGACGAGTTTAAACGAGTCAATGACAACCTTGGGCACCAAGCTGGAGATGAGCTGTTAAGTGAAGTGGCTAAGACGTTAACTAACTCATTAAAAAAAATGGGGCAAATGACCACAAAGGAAGAGTCTCAATGCATGATCGCAAGAGTTGGAGGGGATGAGTTCTTACTCCGCTTATCAGGAGTTAAGACAAAGGAGACAGTATCTAAGTTTGCCTCTGATATTGTGTACTCACTAAAACAGCCTATTTACCTCAATTCCGTAGGTGAATCGGTAGTGGTTGGTGCGAGTGTTGGTGTTGCATTATTTCCTGATTCGGGAGACGCCTCTGAAGACTTGGTTAAAAGTGCAGATATGGCAATGTACAGCGCCAAAGAAAACGGCAAAGGTAGGTACTGTTTCTTCAACCAAAAAATCGAGCAGAAGATACTAGCAAGGGGAGTCATAGAAAAGGAGCTTAGAGCCGCTATCGATGACTTCTCTCAGTTTAGGCTCTTATATCAACCAAAGTTTGACCTGAAAGCAGGGCATGTCGTTGGAGTTGAAGCCCTGATACGTTGGCAGCATCCTACAAAAGGCAATATTTCTCCTATTGAGTTCATTCCTATTGCTGAAGCTACGGATATTATTCATACACTTGGTGATTGGATAGTAATGCAAGCCTGCAGAGATATTCAGGAGTGGGATTTAAGACATCACCTTCCTCCCGAATTTTATGTTGCGATAAACCTGTCTCCAAAGCAGCTCTATGGCGATAAGGCACTCCGAACATTCCAATATCAAACACAAAAACATCAAGTTGAAGTTACAAGGTTACATATAGAAGTAACCGAAACGGCCCTAATGTTTGATAAGGTAAGCGCAAAGAAAACGTTGGACGACCTTAGGAGTATGGGGATCAAAGTTTGGTTAGATGATTTTGGCACCGGATACTCTTCACTAGGGTTCTTACGAGAGTTCAATATTGATGGTTTGAAAATTGACCGAAGCTTTGTCAATGATCTTGAGTACGATATGAATGACCGAGCTTTATGTGCGGCAGTTGTTTCAATGGCTCACCAGCTAGGTATTAAGGTCGTTGCTGAAGGAATTGAAACAACTGTCCAGTCAAGCTTCTTAGCGCAATCGGACTGTGACTACGGACAAGGTTATCTCTTAGCCAAACCTATGTGTGCGGAAACGCTGTCGAAAAAACTTGAAACTGGGTTGAGCAAACCGAAACATACAAACGTTATTTATTTGAAGTGATTACGTCTTTTTAAACTCCCCCGTTTAACGCAGTGTTAGGAGGGTTACCTAACACGAGCGCAAGTTATCGCGATCAACGATGTACTAAGGAAGCAATATGATCTTGCCATCTAATCGTGTGGTTTTCGATTCAATAAGATCAATCGCGGTTTGCACTTCATCGAATGGCAGGTAGCGGTCGACGTCGAGCTGTATGTCGTTTGTGATGAAGTGATCTAGCATGGTCGTGAACGTATCACGGCGAACATCTTTACCTTCCGCTTCCTCCCAATAACGTAAGAAGAAGGTGCTGAAATCGATGTGTTGGCTTTTCGCGTACTCAAAGAAGCGTGGTTCGTAAAAATCCAGAGACAGCGTCCCATAGTTGATAAAGCGCCCGTTGTTGCCAAGGGTGTGAATAAGATCGGTTCCGGGTGAGCCGCCAATTGCATCAAAGGCAACGGTTGGCATCGGCAAGCCTAAAGCCTTAATTTGAGAAGCTAAATCGTCGTTTGCATCTAACACCCAACTGGAAGTGATTGGGTATTGTGTCGGCTGTGATGTAACGACAATGATTTTGAAGCCGAGTGATGCTGATAACTGGGAGAAGATCTTACCGATGGCTGAACTGCCCGCGTTGATGATCAACACATCTTCTTGGGTCAGCTTAGCCACTTCTGTCGTCAACACCCATGCAGTTAGCGCATTAATGTACAACTGACAGGCGTAGCCATTTTCTAGATGCTGAGGAATTTGGAACAGGTCATCAGGTGATACATCGACATAGGTCTGCCATGTTCCACTGGTTGCTACGAGCACTCGCTGATTTACCGCAAACTCAGTATGACTGGACTCTACAACTCTTCCTACCGCTTCAAATCCCGGTACTCTCGGCGGCTGGTGGCTATGTTTGTATTGGCCCACACCATAAATCGACAACAGATCACTAGGGTTGATGTTAGTCGCTTCAATTTGTACGCGAACTTTATCTTTGTCTAGCGCCCCTAAAGCGACATGTTCTAACTTGAGAGATTCTTTTGGCTGACCGAAACGGAACTGGCTAATTCGGGTATTTTGCTTAGTGTCAGTCATAGTTAGGGCACCTTTATGGATTATGAGTACTGCATTGATTTTAAGTGTAGCGTGTTCATAAACAATCTTGGGTCGCTAATATTGCTTAACATCGATGTTGTTGGCAATCGATTGTTTAAATTGAAATTAGTTAACCAAAAGTTGACCAACACCTATTTACAATGATTCCTAGTTTAATAACTGGGAGTTAAGAAAGATGAACGTGCCTGAAGTAATGTCTAAGTGGAAAACATTGCTGGCTCTGACCATGGCCTTGTTTGCTCTTAAGTTTCATCTACTTCTGATTTGGGGGTTATTTTGCTGGTTTTGGGGATGGGAAAATCTTCGCGCAAAAGAAGCCTTCTTTGTTGAACGTATTGAGCTAAAAGAACATCCAGTTTTGTTTACCTTAATCATCATCAGTTGGTTTGTGATGGGAGGGGTATATTTCTATATGGACAATAGAGTCTTTGAGTTTTTTAGCTCTTTGTAGCAAAGCAAAATTTAATAATTAGGATACGTTATGAAAATCTATTTAATTAAAGCGTCTGCTGGCAGCGATTACTCAAAATACAAAGCCTCTACGGGGGGACCTCCACAAAACATCTTTGCCGCCGCTGCTGCGACACCAAAGTGGTACAAGTTAGATATGGTTGATGAGACCATAGGTGCAAAAGCCGACCTTTATAATGATGCTGATTTGGTGGTGATATTTATGTCGACTCCAGATGCTTATCGGGCTTATGAGCTAGCTTCTAAATATAAGAAAAAAGGCAAAACAGTCATACTCGGGGGGTTACATACTCAGTTTAACTCTTTAGAAGCGGCAGTATATGCGGATTGTTTGGCGATGGGAGAAGTTGAGAACTACTGGGTTCAGTTACTCCGTGACGCTGAGTTTGGTTCGCTACAGCCTATTTATGAAAGCTCCGAGCCTGTCGATCTCAGTATGCTCAATCCATACCCAACAAATATCATCAATCCTGAAGCGTACAATTATACATGGTCAGTAGTTGTGACAAGAGGTTGCCCATTTAAATGTAACTTCTGTTTAGTGCCAAGGTTCTTTGATAAGTTCCAGAAAAGGCCAATCGAAAATATCGTCAGCGAGTTAGCGGATCTCAAGACATTAGGTATTGAGTGGGTTGAGTTACACTCCGACAATCTCACTCATGACCGTGAATATGCTTTGGCACTATTTAAGGCCATTGAGCCGCTTAACATGAGCTTCTATGGGGAAACGACAGTCTTGATTGCTCGTGACACCGAATTGCTTAGTGCTGCGGTGAAGTCAGGGTTCAAAGCTGTATTATTAGGCATAGAAACGCCATCTGAAGAGGCTTTAAAGGCTCAGAAAAAAGGCTTTGTGAAACCATCTAAAATGAAAGAGTACATCGCTGAGATAAGATCTCATGGTATTGAAGTATGGGGAGATTTTTTGTTCGGTTTTGATGAACATGACACTTCTATCTTCAAACAAACGCAGAAGTTCGTCGAAGATATCAAGGTTGATAAGGTGATCCCGCACTACATGATTCCGTTTCCCGGTTCGGAGTCTTTTAGTCAGCTAGAGCGAGAAGGACGACTTCTTACTAAAGATTGGTCCAAGTACGATGGTAGCCATCCGGTTTATCAGCCAAGTCGTATGAGCGTTGAAGAGCTAGAGGAAGGCTTGTATTGGATTTGGAGAAAGAATGCGAGCTTGAAAGAACGAGTTGTTGCCTGGTTCAATTAAAATTTGTTCTGGATACATGGAATGAAAATCGCGAAGGCTCATAAATAAGTTTTACTATTCGGAATGCCTGACTGAGTCAGTACACTTTAAAGGCTCCATGTGGAGCCTTTGCATCAAGTTTTTGACGTAGCGTTGAAACCCCGCGATCAAAAGCCATAGCTTTGTTTGATTGGATCGCAGACTAGTTTATATTTAGCATCCGCAGCTTCTTTCCCAGCAAATTCTAACATCGCTTCTGAATAACCCATTGCAGTGCCGAACTCTTCCATTATATAAGGATCTTCTTTGACACTCACTGTGCGATCTTTCGATAGCTCGACAATAAACTTAGCGTAATCTTGGTCTTTATCTAAGCCTGCCGCCCAACCAAAACAGTGAGCCGCATCTTGCTTAGGGAATTCGTTAAAATCTTCACCATTCACTTCGGCTAAAGCAGCACCCGAAACAAGTGCTGTAAGTAGTGACATGCTAGTAATTAATTTTTTCATATTGCTTATCTCGAATATTGAATATGAAGCTATCTTATTGCGAGCGCTATGAAATAAATGTGAACATATTTGTTATTATTTTCAAGTCATGTGACTTTTGATGTAACTGCTTTCATCGTTTACGAGCACAACATCGATTTCAAATGCAGCGTGTTCATAAACAATCTTGG
>NZ_JBFRVX010000562.1:0-3459 GCF_041475345.1 Vibrio sp. 10N.222.48.A3
GCTCTAACAAGCGAACACGACGATACAAACCCAACAGCTTTTTTCCTGCTGGTGTAGGCCTTGGTGGGCTCTCTCTTACCAAAGCAGGCTGGGCTAACCACTTTTCTAGCTGTTTGATACGTTGGGACACCGCTGATTGGGAGATGTATAACTGCTCAGCGGCCCTCTCAAAGCTACGTTGTTTCACAACGGCATCCAGTGCTTCAATCCATTTATAATCCAATCCACGCATCAATTTGCTTCCTTTTTAAGCTAACCCAATACCACATTAGCAACTCTAATAATGGATTAAAATCATTAATTATACTTATTTAAAGGGTCGGAGTATCTTCGCCACATAGCACGTAAATATCGTTAATTAAGTGGAGGTTAAAATGAGTTTTTGGGTTTTATTACAAGGTTTTGGTCTAGGGGCAAGTATGATAATCCCGATAGGCGCACAAAATGCGTACGTCCTAAATCAAGGCATAAAACGCAATCATCATTTAACGACTGCAACGATTTGTAGCCTGCTCGATACCCTGTTTATCTCATTGGGTATTTTTGGTGGCGGAGCAATTCTGTCTCAAAATGAATTGCTGCTTACCTCTGTGACATTGGGCGGTATCGCTTTTCTAACGGTATATGGTTTGCTATCACTGCGCAGTGCATTCAAAACGCGCACCAGTGATGAATCAAAAAGTGAGGTATTGGCTCGTGGCAAGCGCACCGTTATTTTGGGTGCATTAGCTGTAACAGTATTAAACCCACACCTCTATTTGGATACCGTGGTGATTCTAGGATCCATTGGCGGGCAGTTTGAAGGCAACGACAGAATTGCGTTTGCGATGGGGACTATCTTAGCTTCATTCGTGTGGTTTTATTCCTTATCATTAGGCGCAGCAAAGCTAGGTCCAACGCTATCGAAACCTAAAGTTAAGAAAGGCATCGATATCGCAGTAGCAACCATGATGTTCGCTATTGCACTTGTGCTCGCCAATGGACTCATTGAGCAATACGGGTAAACCTATTCTTCTTTAGTCATCAAACAAACTTTACTCATCCAACAAAAAAGGCGAATAACCTAAGTTATCCGCCTTTCCTTATAGAAGCTAATAGCTATAAAAACTAACTAGAAATTAAGCTTCAACTTTATTCATGTGTACATCCATTTGCGGGAATGGGATTTCGATACCTTCGTTGTCCAAGCCTTCTTTGATAGCTTGCATAAGGTCGAAATAAACATTCCAGTAGTCAGCAGTGCTAACCCATGGACGAACAACAAAATTAACTGAAGAATCAGCTAGCGTGTGAACACCTACTTGAACACCTGGATCTTTCAATACGCGCTCATCAGATTCACAGATCTTAGTCAGTAGCGCTTTTGTCTTCTGAAGATCAGCGTTGTAAGAAACACCAATCATTAGGTCAATACGGCGCGTCGCATGACGAGAATAGTTAGTGATTGGGCTACCGATAACGCTTCCGTTAGGTACTACAACCATTTTGTTGTCTGGTGTTGTTAAAACAGTTTGGAAGATCTGAATTGAATCAACTGAACCCGCTACACCACCAATTTCCACGTAGTCACCAGACTTGAATGGACGGAATGCAACGATAAGTACACCCGCTGCAAAGTTAGATAGTGAGCCTTGCAGCGCAAGACCAACGGCTAAACCAGCCGCACCAATAACAGCAACTACAGATGCAGTTTGAACGCCTAAACGACCAAGTGCAGCGATAAGAACAATAACAAACAGTAAATAACGAACTAAACCGTGGATAAACTCCACAACAGCTCGATCCATCTTCTTCTTCTCAAGAACCTTAGATACGCTATTCGCGACTGCTTTAACAATCAAGTTACCAATAAATAGAATTATCAGTGCAGAGATAATGTTTACACCGTATTGGATAAATAGATCTGAATTATTTGTTAACCACTGCTCGGCCTGAGATAAACCATCCACAATTGGAGTCTCAAGCGCTGTCGAACTATCAGCCATAATGTGCATCCTCTATATAATATGCTATGAGCTAAACTGTCTTAAGCCAAACTTACTTTAACAATAATAAACAGTTTAACTCCTGTTAAGTCACTGTGTTAAAAGTAAATTAAAGCCAAGTCCTTTTTATAAACTGAACCAGGTCCAGTTTTTCGGCACGATATCCTATCTTTGACCGATTGCAAAGTCATATTTATGTAAGCTTTTGAATTAATAAAACTTACCAATAAACGCAAATACCGATAACTAAAAGACTACGAAATTTATTCACCGTAGGCTAGGGTTTTCACATATTTAATACAAATTTTTATCAGACATAAAAAAACCCGCTCAATGAGCGGGTTTTTAAAACTTAAAGAGTACTTAATTCAAAGAATTATAGTACGTCTACAGCATTAAGGTCAGCGAATGCTTTCTCAAGACGAGTAACCATTGAAGACTGAGCAGCACGTAGCCATACGCGTGGATCGTAGTACTTCTTGTTTGGCGCAGCTTCGCCAGTTGGGTTACCGATTTGACCTTGTAGGAAATCGAAGTTATCAGCAGAGTACTGACGGATACCATCCCAAGTTGCCCACTGTGTATCAGTATCGATGTTCATTTTGATAACACCGTAGCCAATAGACTCTTGGATTTCTGCTTCAGAAGAACCAGAACCACCGTGGAATACGAAGTTTAGAGCGTTAGGTGCAATACCGAACTTCTCTGCACAGTATGCTTGAGAGTCACGTAGGATAGTTGGAGTAAGTACAACGTTACCAGCTTGGTAAACACCGTGTACGTTACCGAAAGATGCAGCGATAGTGAAACGTGGGCTAACAGCCATTAGCTTCTCGTATGCGTATGCTACGTCTTCTGGAGAAGTGTAAAGCTCAGATGCGTCCATATCAGAGTTATCAACGCCGTCTTCTTCACCACCAGTACAACCAAGTTCGATCTCGATTGTCATGTCCATTTTAGCCATGCGAGCTAGGTAAGTAGCACATGTTTCGATGTTCTCTTCTAGAGACTCTTCAGAAAGGTCTAGCATGTGAGAAGAGAATAGAGGCTTACCAGTTTGTGCGAAGAACTCTTCACCAGCGTCTAGTAGACCGTCGATCCATGGTAGAAGTTTCTTAGCAGCGTGGTCAGTATGCAGGATAACTGGAACACCGTAAGACTCAGCGACAGCGTGTACGTATTTTGCACCAGCTACAGCACCAAGAACTTGTGCGCCTTGACCTTCAAGTTTAACGCCTTTACCTGCGAAGAATGCAGCGCCGCCGTTAGAGAACTGAACAACAACTGGAGACTTAACTTTAGCAGCCGCTTCTAGTACTGCGTTAATAGAGTCAGTACCAACAACGTTTACTGCAGGAAGAGCAAATTTGTTTTCTTTTGCTACTTCAAATACTTTCTGTACGTCATCGCCAGAAATTACACCAGGTTTTACAAAATCGAAGATCTTAGACATGGAAATAGTCCTATTTATTCT
>NZ_JBFRVX010000563.1:0-19266 GCF_041475345.1 Vibrio sp. 10N.222.48.A3
CACTTGTTTCAGGGTTAATAATGAATAAAGGAAGGGAAATTCATGGCATTTACCAAACTGATTAAAGTTGGGGCTATTGCAGCTGCTGTAATGGGCGCTGGCGCAGTTAACGCTCAAGAGTTCATCACAATTGGTACTGGTTCAGTAACGGGTGTTTATTACCCGACTGGTGGTGCAATTTGTAAGCTAGTGAACAAAGGCCGTAAAGACCACAACATTCGTTGTTCTGTCGAGTCTACTGGCGGTTCAATCTACAACGTTAATACCATCCGTGCTGGTGAACTAGATTTCGGTGTTGTTCAATCGGACTGGCAATACCACGGCTACAACGGTACAAGTAAGTTCAAAGACCAAGGCGAATACAAGAAACTTCGTGCTATGTTCTCTCTACATACAGAACCGTTCAACATCATCGCTCGCACCGATGCAGGTATTAACAATGTTTCAGACCTAGCTGGTAAGCGTGTCAACATTGGTAACCCGGGTTCTGGCGACCGTGCAACGATGGGTGTTGTAATGGACTCTATGGGCTGGACTAACGATAGCTTCAAGCTTGCTTCTGAACTGAAAGGTTCTGAGCGTTCACAAGCACTTTGTGATAACAAGATTGATGCATTCATCTACATGGTTGGTCACCCGAACGGATCAATTAAAGAAGCGACAACGTCTTGTGATGCAAAACTGGTTTCTGCAACAGGTCCACAGATCGACAAGATCGTAGCTGAAAACCCATACTACGCATACAGCACAGTACCTGCTGGTATGTACCGCGGTACAGATGCTGACGTAAATAGCTTTGGTGTTGCTGCAACTATGGTAACAACTTCAGACGTTTCAGATGAAGTAGCATACAACGTTGCTAAAGCAGTATTTGAAAACTTCGCAACATTCAAACGTCTGCACCCAGCATTTGCTAACCTGAAAAAAGAAGACATGGTTAAAGCGGGTATCTCTATCCCTCTTCACCCAGGTGCCGCAAAATACTACAAAGAAGTAGGTCTTCTAAAGTAACTCTACTTTAAGCCTACTAAACCAATAAGGAGGCTAGTCCTCCTTATTGGATTTTCACGTTTTATAAAAATAATTTAAGTGAAAAGAACAACCCTTTAAGTTTCTCCAATTTGGAGGATTTACCTTCGTATCAAGCCTAAGACAAAGACGAACAAAGAACGCATTTCTCTATCCATTCACTACACTAGATAGGAAAGAAATCACGTTTAGTTGTTCGTAACAAAAGGCAGACCATCAATAATAAGGATAAAGTACATGACGCAGACAACATCACCGTCTCCAGATGTGCAAGAAATGGTGGCACAATCAGATACTGGTGCGCGTAGCCCTCGTGGTATCCAAGGCCGTATTTTATGGTTTGTGCCTCTATGTTGGTCACTGTTCCAACTTTGGTATGCATCTCCGCTGCCATTCATTTTTAACTTCGCAATTTTAAACGACACTGAAGCTCGAGCAATTCACCTTACGTTTGCTATTCTCCTAGCCTTTACCGCTTATCCAGCCATGAAGAATTCGCCTAGGGATCGCATCCCAGCTGTCGACTGGATACTAGCGCTTGTAGGTAGCTTTTCAGCTTCTTATATCTATATTTTCTATACTCAGCTCGCTGAACGCTCGGGTGCACCAACAACATTCGATATTGTTGCGGCCGTATTCGGTATGGTTCTACTGCTTGAGGCAACACGACGCGCTTTAGGTCCACCTCTTATGGTTGTGGCAGCAGTCTTCTTACTTTACACCTTTGGCGGTCCACACATGCCAGACGTTATCGCCCACAAAGGTGCGAGCCTGAACAAGGCAATGTCGCATCTGTGGTTAACAACAGAAGGTGTGTTCGGTGTTGCTCTTGGCGTATCAACGTCATTTGTATTCTTGTTTGTACTGTTTGGTGCAATGCTTGAGCGCGCGGGTGCAGGTGCTTACTTCATCAAAGTGGCATTCTCTCTGCTTGGCCACATGAAGGGCGGCCCAGCGAAAGCAGCCGTTGTAGCATCTGGTTTATCTGGTCTGGTATCAGGTTCTTCGATTGCTAACGTAGTTACCACTGGTACCTTTACTATCCCGCTAATGAAGCGTGTTGGTTTCCCGGGAACAAAAGCGGGTGCAGTAGAAGTCGCAGCTTCAACCAATGGTCAATTAACACCACCGATCATGGGTGCAGCAGCATTCTTGATGGTTGAGTACGTGGGCATCTCTTACGTAGAAGTAATCAAAGCAGCACTACTGCCCGCTCTGATCTCTTACATCGCCCTGATTTACATTGTTCACTTAGAGGCATGTAAAGCAGGTATGACGGGCTTACCTCGTCGTCACACACCAACTATCGTGCAAAGCCTACTCTCTTTCACTGGTACTATCTTAGGCCTATGTGTCATCAGTGCAGCGGTTTACTACGGTGTCGGCTGGACAAAAGATGTCTTTGGCGCTGCAGCCACACCAATTGTGACTGTTGCTCTATTAGTCTCTTATGTCGCTCTGGTTCGTGTTTCTGCTAAATACGCAGCTGAAGGTGGCATGGAAATCGACGAGAACCTAACAGAAGTACCTGATCCAGGCCCAACGATTAAGTCTGGCCTTCACTTCCTACTGCCTATCGTAGTTCTAGTTTGGTGTTTAACGGTTGAACGTTTCTCTCCAGGTCTGTCGGCATTCTGGGCGACCGTGTTCATGATCTTCATTCTGATCACTCAGCGTCCTTTAATGACTCTGATGAACAAATCAGACGATCTCGCAGAACAAACAAAAGCAGGCTTCGTTGATCTAGCAGAGAGCTTAGTTTCAGGCGCACGTAACATGATCGGTATCGGTGTAGCGACAGCTGCAGCTGGTACGGTTGTAGGCGTGGTAACGCTGACAGGTATCGGCCTTGTAATGACCGATTTTGTTGAGTTCATCTCAGGCGGTAGCATCATTCTAATGTTGTTATTCACTGCGGTAATCAGCTTGATCTTAGGTATGGGCTTGCCAACAACGGCGAACTACATCGTTGTATCAACATTGATGGCACCAGTAATTGTTACCTTAGGTGCAGCGCACGGCTTGATCATTCCACTGATTGCGGTTCACTTATTCGTGTTCTACTTCGGTATTCTTGCGGACGATACACCTCCGGTAGGTTTGGCTGCATTTGCGGCCGCTGCGATTGCTAAATCAGACCCGATTCGTACCGGTATTCAAGGTTTTACCTACGATATCCGGACCGCGATATTGCCGTTCATGTTCATCTTCAACACCCAACTACTGTTGATGGGCATTGATTCTTGGTGGCACTTAGCACTGACGATTTTCTCTTCGGTTACTGCGGTACTTATCTTTGCAGCAGCGACACAAGGTTGGTGGTTCACTAAGAACAAGTGGTGGGAAACTATACTGCTTATCGTTCTGACCTTCTCTTTCTTCCGCCCTGGCTTCTGGTGGGACATGATTTATCCAGAGAAAGTTCTTTCACCTGGAGTTGAGATCGCTCAAATCACAGAAAATCTATCTGTGGGACAATCACTTGAATTGAGAGTCGGTGGCGAAAACTTAGAAGGTAACTATTCTGAGAAAACAGTTCGCCTTCCGTTTGAAGATTCTGCGACAACAAGTGAAGACCGCATTGCTTCAATGGGCCTAATGCTGACCCAAGCTGACGACAAGATGATTGTTGATATGGTTGAGTTTGGTAGCCCTGCTGAAGCTGCTGGCATTGACTTTGATTGGGAAATTAAATCCGTTATCCAAGATGCAGAACGACCAATGAAAGAGTGGGTATTCTTACCTGCCCTATTAATTTTGATTGGTTTAGCGATGAACCAAAGAAGGCGTGCTCGTAAGGATGAGATTAGCGCGTAATGGATAGAGCCAAATAGCGCTCTACTCTATTTGGCTTTTTTACTACATGGAAAAGATAATTACAGCGCTTGGTATGTACTCGGCGCTGCTCAAAAAGAGACGAATACATGTATAGACAAATCCTTGTTCCCGTTGATCTGAACGACAAAGGCTTTTCTGATAAAGCGGTCGAGCTAGCGGTATGGCACGCGAAACACAGTAATGCTGAGATCCACATTCTGAACGTATTACCGGGCATCCACATGTCGATGGTAGCGTCTTACTTCCCGAAAGATGCAGCAAACCAAATGAAGCTTGATGTTAAAAATCAGCTGAAAGAATTTGCTGATAAGCATATTGACGATGATGTGATCTATAAAGTTCACGTTGCCGAAGGCAAGGCCTACACAACGATTCTTGATTGCGCAGAGAAACTAGGGGCAGATCTTATCGTGATGCCTAGTCATAAGCGCTCGAAAATCGACAAGGTTGTACTGGGTTCTGTTGCAAGCAAAGTGGTTCAGAACTCACCAATCAATGTATTGGTAGTTAAGCCGCAAGGCTAAATCACTTAATCGACACAACGATCTAAATCTAAAAAGGTTGGCCTAAAAGCCAACCTTTTTTTATTTTGTGCTTGCACCATTCAATTCTTCAATCAACTCACTAAGTTCTGCGGATTACCTGCAACAAACCCATCAATATTATCGATTAAGATATCAGACAGTTTTTGAATTGAACTGTCGCTGCCCCACGCCACATGTGGTGTTAGCAGTAAATTAGGTAAGTGGCTGTTAGCCAATAGTGGATTCGAATTATCTGCAGGTTCTTGTGTAAACACATCCATGCCCGCACCTGCAATCTCATTACTTTTCAAAGCTTCAACTAAGGCCTGCTCATCGACAAGTCCACCACGGCCAGCATTAATTAATACCGCACTTGATTTCATCATGGTTAGCTCTCGCTCTGAAATCAGATTTCGAGTCGCTTCAGTTAATGGACAATGTAAGCTGATCGCATCCGCTTGCTGTAACACCGTATCAAAAGGTAGATACCCTTCTCGACAAGAATCAGCCCCTTTACGCTCAGTAAAGATGACATTCATACCAATCGCTTTTGCTAATATCGCGGTCGCTTGCCCTAAGCTACCACTCCCGATTAAGCCCAATGTACTGCCTGCAACATCTTGAATCGGATGAGTAAAGAAACAGAATTGTTTGTCCTTTTGCCACTCGCCAGCCTCGATATCTTGATGATAACCAACGAGGTTTCGCTTAAGCGTAAACAGCATCGCGATAACATGTTCAGGTACCGATTGAGTCGCGTAGCCTTGCACGTTTGTCACCGCTATGTTGTTACTCTTGCAGTAGCCAACATCGACATTGTTCACACCCGTTGCTGAAACAGCTATTAGCTTAAGTTGTTGTGCTTGAGCCAAATTCGATTCGTTAAGCACGACCTTGTTGGTAATAACAACATCAGCGCCTTCTATTCGTTCAGACACTTGTTCTGGCGAAGTGAAGTCATACTCCACCCACTGATGCTCAAAGCTAAGGGGTTTTAAATGTATTTGAGATGGGATGGTAGCTCGGTCGAGAAAGACCACTTTCAACTTCGGCATTGTACGTCCTTGCATTGGTATTAATTTAACCATTCTAAGCTTTTAGCTTACTGTAGTCTGGAAGCTCTGGCGCAATTTCAAAGTGCTGCTCGATTTGTGGCGATGCTTGAGGGTAAAAATCACATGGCACGAAAGCTTTGAAAAGCTGATTATTAGCCGGATGATAAAAACTCAGTTCACATGCGTGTAAAGCTAACCTGTCACTATAATTAAACGCATCTGGTGTTGCATAAAACTCGTCGCCCACAATTGGATTCCCTAGCTCCATGCAGTGAACACGCAACTGATGAGAGCGACCAGTGATCGGCAGCAATTTCAATAATGTCGTTTGAGGCTCTTGTTGCTCAACCACATAGCGAGTCTGAGATGGTTTACCATCGTCGAAACACACTTTCTGTCTAGGGCGATTCGTCCAATCGCAAATAAGAGGAAGGTCAATCAAACCTGCCTTGTCTTCCATTGAACCCCACACTCGTGCGTAATAAAGTTTGTGTGTCAGTCGATATTGAAATTGCTTCTTCAAATGCCGCTCAGCCTGTTTATGCTTAGCCAATAGCATCAAGCCTGATGTAGACATATCCAACCGATGCACAACTTGAATCTCCGGAAATTCGACAACCAACCGACTCCACATACTGTCGTAGTGCTCCGGCAGTCTCCCCGGTACCGAAAGCAGGCCTGCTGGCTTGTTCACCACAAGAATATCATCATCTTGATAGATAATATCAGTCCACGATTCACGTGGTGGTGTGTACTGTTCTAACGCCATTAGAGCCTCTTAATTACTGGTTAATAAATAACTCATGGTCGATTCGTTTATTAAAAAATACAATTTTAAACACTTTTGTACATAAAAGTTGACGAAATTACGAAACATGGTATTGATAAGGTAACGGAAAATAAGAACTAAGCCTCAAAGGAAAAACGATGGAAAGTACGGCTAAAACCACCTCAACACCAACCTCCACACCACTTTCAAGCCTGATTAAATCTTTTGGCCCAGGAATCATGATGGCCGCAGCTGCGGTCGGTGGATCTCACTTAGTCGCTTCAACGAAAGCTGGCGCTATTTATGGATGGCAACTAGCCGCACTGATTCTTTTAGTTAACGTATTTAAGTACCCATTCTTTAGAGCCGGCATCCAATATACCCTTGGTACTGGGCAAAGCTTGGTGGAAGGATATTCTAACCTCGGTCGACCTTACCTTGTTATCTTTTCGATACTAAGTGCCATTTCCGCCGTGGTAAATACCGCAGCCTTACTGCTATTCAGTGCAAGCTTACTGAGTTACTTTATTCCTTTTGATTTGGCCACCAGCACATTGTGCATGATCGTTTTAGCTACGTGCTTGATCATTCTATTCGCTGGCCATTATCGCGCGCTCGATACACTGTCTAAAGCGATCATGGCGATCCTGACCATCACAACCTTGGCTGCAGTCGCTATTGCTATCGGCTCTCCAGTTGAACCTGATGCGGCTTTTGTTCCACCATCACCTTGGTCATTGGCAGCTATTGGCTTTATCGTTGTCACTATGGGTTGGATGCCCGCGCCTATCGAGATATCAAGCATCACCTCTATGTGGCTAAAAAGCCAAAAAGAGAAACAAGAAGTGACCGCTCAATCTGCACTGTTCGATTTCAACGTAGGCTACATTGGTACGGCACTGCTTGCTTTGGTATTCGTTGCTTTAGGTACACTAGTACTTCATGGAACAGGCGTTGAATTGTCTCGCTCTGGTGTTGGCTTCACCCATCAATTGGTCGGCATCTACGCTTCCACGATTGGTGAATGGTCTCGCCCACTGATCGCTCTTATCGCCTTCTTCTGTATCTTTGGCAGTACCATTACCGTTATCGATGGTTACTCACGCGTGCTTGCCGAATCACAGCGCCTGTTATTGAAAAAAGAATCGAGCCCAAAAATGCTGCAAGGCTGGATCATCATTGTCTCTCTCGCGGCACTCGCAATTGTGATGTTCTTCAGCGCAGCACTGATGCCAATGCTTGATTTTGCGATGGTGCTTGCCTTTGCTACTACGCCATTCTTCGCATTGCTTAACTTCATCTTAGTAAGCAAAACTAAGCTTCCTGAAGGATTGGCGATTGGCACTAAGCTAAAATGGTTGTCTGTGGTAGGCCTTGTTTACCTATTTGGCTTCTTAGCTCTGTTCGTTTGGTGGAAATGGTTGATGTAATCTGCTCTCCAAATTCTTAGCCAAACTGTTAACCAAGCTCTTAACTAAGTTATAGATACAAATAAGGCCTTCATGATGAAGGCCTTATTTCGTTAAAGCATTTAGCTAATTCAAAACTAGTTGTGAGAAACCACAATCAAACGTAGCGAATCAAGCTGAACCTGAGCCTTGCTGATGTAACCTGTCAGTTCGTTGATTTGAGCTTCGATAACCTCTAGCTCTTCATCACGAATGTTAGGGTTAACCGCTTTAAGCGCTTGTAGACGCTCTAACTCACCGTTCAAGTTAGTTTGCATATCTTTCTGAGCTTGTTGACGAACCTCTTCAACCTTCGGCAGTACATGCGTCTCACCTGCTTCGATTAGTTTGTGAATCTCACCTTGTACCGAGTTCACTAGCTTGCTCGCTAAATGACGGTTTACCGGGCTTAGTTGACGGTTAAAGCTATCGAATTCAACCTGAGCAGATAAATCGTTACCACGACCATCCATCATCAAGCGAATCGGCGTCTTAGGCAGGAACTGGCTGATACCGCTGCGCTTTGGCGCTTGTGCATCAACAAGGTAAACCAACTCAAGTAGAATCGTACCGACTGGCAGCGCTTTGTTCTTCAGTAGAGATACCGCAGACGCACCCACACCTTCACTCAATAGCAGATCAATACCGCCCTGAATCATTGGGTGTTCCCAGCTAATAAAATTCATGTCTTCACGAGAAAGCGCGGTTTCACGGTCAAACGTAATCGTTGCACCTTCATAAGGTAAGCCTGGGTAGCTTGGCACCATCATGTGTTCAGAAGGTGTCACAACTAGTGCATTTTCACCCTTGTCATCTTGGTTCAGACCAATGGTGTCAAACAGGCTCAGTGCAAAAGAAACTAGGTTAGTATCACCATCAGTAGACGCGATCTTTTCAGCAATCTCATGGGCTTTATCGCCACCATTTGAATGCATCTCTAGTAGGCGATCTCGGCCTTTTTCTAGATCCGATTTCAGGCTTTGATTGAGCTTCGCTGATTCTTCAATGACTTCATCAAGCTGCTCAGTGTTACCAGAAGCCAGCATTTCGATCAGTACATCAGAATACTTATCGTAAACCGTGCGACCAGTAGGACAAGTCTCTGCGAATGCATTCAAACCTTCATCGAACCAACGCGCTAGAATCGCTTGCGATGTGCCTTTTAGGTAAGGGACATGAATGTCGATATCTCGAAGTTGACCGATACGGTCCAAACGACCAATACGTTGTTCAAGCAAATCCGGGTTAAACGGAAGATCGAACATCACTAACTGGTTAGCAAACTGGAAGTTACGACCTTCAGAACCGATTTCGCTACAGATAAGAACCTGAGCGCCGCCCTCTTCTTGAGCAAAGTAAGCCGCAGCTTTATCACGCTCTAGAATCGACATGCCTTCGTGGAATACCGTTGCACGCACACCTTCACGCTCACGCAGTGCTTGTTCTAATTGCAAAGCAGTACTTGCACGAGAAGCGATCACTAGGATCTTTTCGCTGCGCTTGTCTTGGATTTTTTCAATCAACCAGTTCACACGTGAATCGAACTGCCACCAGCTTGAATCTTCACCTTCAAATTCTTGGAAGATCTCTTCTGGATACAACATCTTCATCGCTCGAGCTTCTGGTGCCATCTTGCCACCGATCATGCCCGATACACGCATCGAGGTTGTGTACTGCGTTGGAATGTCCATCGGCAGTAGGTTTACATTACGCTTAGGGAAGCCTTTGATTGCAGCACGTGTATTTCTAAAAAGAACACGGCCAGTACCATGGCGATCCATAAGGTTATCAATCAGTTCTTGGCGAGCTAAGGCTTGCTCTTCTTCGCTGCTATCACCTTCGATAACACGGAACAGTGGCTCAACATCTTGCTCAGACAGAAGTTCTGTAATTTGGTTCTTCGCGCTGTTTTCAAGCTTCACGCCAGAGAACAATGCCGTTACTGCATCAGCAACTGGCGCATATTGGTCTTCTTCTTCAACGAATGCTTCGTAATCGTAGAAGCGATCAGGATCAAGCAGACGCAGACGCGCAAAGTGACTCTCACGACCCAGCTGTTCAGGGGTCGCTGTCAGTAGCAATACACCAGACGTGTTTTCAGCTAATCCTTCAACCACTTGGTATTCGCGGCTCGGTTTGTCTTGGCTCCACTCAAGGTGGTGCGCTTCATCGACAACCAACAAATCCCACTCACCTTCAAGTGCTTGCTCGTAGCGCTTACGGCTCTTGCGTAGGAAATCCAAAGAACACAGGACGTATTGCTGTGTATCGAATGGATTATCTGATTCTGCAAAAGATTCAATACAACGCTCTTCATCAAAGATAGAGAAGTGCAGGTTGAAACGGCGCATCATCTCAACTAGCCATTGGTGTTGTAGTGTTTCAGGAACCACAATAAGAATACGTTCCGCACGGCCAGACAACACCTGCTGGTGGATAATCATACCCGCTTCTATGGTTTTACCTAGGCCAACTTCATCAGCCAGTAAAACGCGTGGAGCGTGACGACGACCGACTTCATGAGCAATGTAAAGCTGATGAGGGATAAGACCTGCACGCATACCACACAAGCCGCGCATTGGGCTCTTATGTTGTTGGTATTGGTTGCTTAAAGCACGGTAGCGCAACGCAAAGTTATCCATACGGTCGATTTGACCTGCGTACAGCTTATCTTGTGGCTTGTTAAAGCGGATCTGGTTACTTAAAAAGATTTCACGCAGAGTCACCTCTGTCTCTTGAGTATCTTCACGAATACCCAAATAAGTCAGTAGCCCTTTATCTTCGATAACTTCTTCAACAGATAAAGACCAACCTTCTTGGCATTCGATGACATCGCCTACATTGAACGCCACTCGGGTTACGGGAGCATCTGTGCGTGCATAGACGCGGTTTTCTTCTGACGCAGCAAACATTACTGTTACTGTGCGAGCATCCATTGCTACAACGGTACCTAAACCTAAATCGCTCTCCGTATCGCTTATCCAGCGTTGCCCCAAAGCAAATGTCATGAATCGACTACCTCAATCTTATAGTTGGAATTTGGTCTTTCTAACTGCAATTTCAAACAAGAACGTTATTGCTCTTGAACTAAAAATATAGCCAAAAATGCCTAGTTTGCAGCCACTTTTTAAGTGCGCTCTTAATAATAAATATCTTGAGAAAATGGTGCAGAAAAAGGTCGCTAATCTTACTCGATGCTGTGATTTAGGTCACGCCTAAAGGAGACGATTTCATACTTTTTTTCTGTTTTCATAAGTGCAATCAAACTGTCAAAAAATCATGGTTATTCTATGGAGAGCAGAATGCAGCTCTCAAATGAAGTTTAGGTGAGTTGTTGACTATCACTAGAATCAGATACTAACCTTTATATGAGCTTAATCTACGTTCAATGAATGCAAGGCAAGCCGCACGTCGGCAAGGAGATGCTATGGGCGAGACCAACCGGAAGCTATTTGTTTTAGACACCAATATCCTACTTCACGAACCCTTCGCTATATTTTCTTTCCAAGAGCACGATGTCGTTATCCCAATGACAGTGCTAGAAGAACTCGACAGAATCAAAGACAGTAAAAGAGATGTTGCTCGAGATGCGAGAATTGCGATTCGAACTCTCGAAGACTTATTCAGGGAAGCCACACCAGACCAAATATCGGAAGGCATCCCTTTTTCTAAAGACATAAACGCATCTGGCAGTATTTCAATACTCGCAGATTACGAACTTCAAGAAAGCATCAAAGCCTTCGCCGATGACAAAGCTGGCGATAACCGAATCCTCAACGCAGTCCTCTATCTTCAAAATAAACGCGCGCCACGCGAAGTGGTTCTTATCACCAAAGACATCAACATGCGTTTACGAGCCAAAGGCGCCGGTGTCCGTTTTGTTGAAGACTATCAAACCGACCAATTGATTGATGATATCCAATACCTCACCAAAGGCTTCCAACAACTGGAAGGCTCATTTTGGGATGGTATCGATAATGTCGAGAGCAGAAGTTTAGGCGGAAAGACCCTGCACACCTTAGCAAGAGCGCCGTTCGAGCCAACCTTTCTCAACCAGTATGTGATTGACGAAGAAAGTGACTTTGCAGCTCGAGTCGAAGAGATTGAAACTGAAAGCATTACACTAAGAGACCTCAGTCGCGAAAGACTAATGAATCGCAGAGCATGGGACATCACACCCAAAAACGTATACCAAGGTATGGCGATCGATGCCCTGCTCGACCCTGATATTGATCTGGTGATTCTCACTGGCGCTGCTGGTAGTGGTAAGACACTGTTAGCCATGGCTGCTGCACTTGAACAAACTATTGAACGTAAACAGTTCGATAAGATCATCGTAACCCGAAACACACCTGATATAGGTGAGTCGATAGGGTTTCTTCCGGGTACAGAGGAAGAGAAGATGTTGCCTTGGTTAGCTGCAGTGACCGATACACTGGAAGCGCTGCACAAGAATGATCACTGCACAGAGGGCTCGATGAAGTACATCTGTGATAAAGCCAACATCCAGTTCAAATCGATTAACTTTATGCGTGGTCGTTCAATTCAGAATGCATTTGTGCTTTTGGATGAGTGTCAGAACCTGACCGCTTCACAAATCAAAACCATCATCACCCGTTGTGGTGAAGGGACCAAGATCGTCTGCTCAGGAAACCTAGCGCAGATAGATTCTTCCTACCTAACTCCTGTGACCTCGGGGCTCACCTACATGGTCGAGCGTTTTAAAAACTTCGAAGGCAGTGCCAACATCCACCTCAATGGTGTGGTGCGTAGCCGACTGGCTGAGTTCGCGGAAGAAAACATGTAGACTCTGCGCGCTCACAGAACCAGTAACCTATAAACAAAAAGCGCCTCACAATAGAGGCGCTTTTCAATTTATCTTTATAGTGATTTTTCAGAGGCTAATCTGCTTTACTCAGTACCACCGACGGTTAGCGAGTCTAGCTTCAACGTTGGCTGACCAACACCCACTGGCACACTTTGACCAGCCTTACCACACACACCAACACCACGGTCAATGCTTAGGTCATTACCGACCATAGACACCTGCTGCATTGCTTCGATACCAGAACCGATCAGCGTCGCGCCCTTCACTGGGTGAGTGATCTTGCCGTTTTCAATCATGTACGCTTCAGAAGCTGAGAACACAAACTTACCTGATGTGATATCAACCTGACCGCCACCGAAGTTCGGTGCGTAGATGCCTTTCTCAACCGTTGCAATGATCTCTTCCGGTGTGTGTTCGCCCGGCAGCATGTATGTATTCGTCATACGTGGCATTGGAAGATGCGCGTAAGACTCACGACGACCATTACCTGTCGGCGCTACACCCATTAGACGAGCGTTTAGCTTATCTTGCATGTAACCTTTTAGGATGCCGTTTTCGATTAGCGTATTGTACTGACCATTAACACCCTCATCATCAACGTTCAATGAACCGCGTAGATCCGTTAATGTGCCGTCATCAACAATCGTACATAGGCTTGATGTAACTTGCTCGCCGATCTTGCCAGAAAATACTGAAGACTCTTTACGGTTGAAATCACCTTCTAAGCCGTGGCCTACCGCTTCATGCAGTAGAACACCAGGCCAACCAGAACCAAGAACCACAGGCATTGCACCAGCAGGCGCAGCAACCGCTTCAAGGTTAACTAATGCTTGGCGAATGGCTTCATCAGCGAACTGGTAAGCAACTTGAGAACCGTTAGCATCACTTAAGAAAAAATCGTAACCAAAACGACCACCGCCACCGGCACTGCCACGTTCACGACGATCGCCTTTCTGTGCAAGTACGCTAATTGATAGACGAACCAACGGGCGAATATCACCAGCGAAAGTACCATCAGTTGCCGCAACAAGCATCTGTTCATGTACACCACTTAGGCTCACCGATACTTCAGTTACCATCGGTTCTTTAGTACGAATGTAAGCATCAAGCGCTTTAAGTAATTCTGTCTTTTGCTGCTTTTCCCAGCTTGCTAGCGGATTAACTGCATCATAGTAAGCTTGGTTAGAGTTACGCTTGAAAGCTTGTACCTTACCGTTTTGCCCTTGCTTAGCGATACCGCGAGCCGCGATTGCACTCTGTTTAAGGCCATCCAATTGGATTTGGTCAGAGTAAGCAAAACCGGTTTTTTCACCAGATACCGCTCGTACACCAAGACCACAATCGATATTGAAAGAGCCGTCTTTAATAATGCTGTCTTCTAGCACTAAAGATTCATGCCAGCTTGACTGAAAGTAAATATCAGCATAATCAATTTGGCGGGTAGCAATGCTCGCCAATGTATCTGCGATATTTTGCTCCGTCAGCCCTGTTGGGTTCAGTAGCGCTTCTTCAATTTGATTGATGCTCATAAATGGCTCTTATTTGTAATTAAAATTGATTGGTAAATCGAGAATGCTGCGCGATTGGCATATTTTGCCTGATTGATTCGCAACTGGATGTGTCTATCTCAACCACCATACTTTTAGGATCTTGGTCTAGCTGTGCAACCACTCGTCCCCATGGATCAACCACCATTGAGTGTCCCCATGTTTCTCTTTGGCAAGGATGATTTCCGCCTTGCCCTACCGCAATAATCCACGATTGTGTTTCGATCGCGCGGCATCTTAATAATGCTTCCCAGTGAGCTTGCCCTGTTACTGCGGTAAAAGCTGCCGGTACCACTATGATTTGTGCACCTTGCTTGCGTAACTCTGAATACAAGTGCGGAAAGCGCACATCATAACAAATACTCAAACCTAAGCGACCAAAAGGCGTTTCCGTTGTTACCACTCGGTCACCGGGCGTGAAAATATCCGATTCTCGATAGCACTTATGTGCGTCAGCGACATCCACATCAAACATGTGTAGCTTGTCGTAATGAGCAACGAGGCAACCAAAATCATCAACCACCAAAGTTGTGGTAGTCACGCCTTTAGCTGTGCTTATCGGCATACTGCCAATAACAATCCAAATTCGGTAAAGCTTTGCTAGCTCAGAGACTTTCTTTTGCAGTGGGCCATCATTTAGAGGCTCAGCATACTGGTGATAGTCGGCTTTACTGCCAAAGACTAACGCATTTTCAGGGCACACAACCCACTTAGCCCCCAACTCTTTGCACTTTGCTACTTCTTGAGCAAGATAATCAAAGTTCAAGTCAGGTCGAGGGCCTGATGTCATTTGAATCAACCCAACACAATCCATGTGTATCGCTCCTCCATTCATTATGATTCAGAAATCAGCATTTCACCGTATATTAGCTGATTAGGATACTAAGTTTTTTTCGGCTAATTTAAGGTTTATTTGGCTAATTTAAGGCTTATTCGGCTAATTTTCTGAGTTTTTCTGGTAGCTGGAATTCTCCAGAACTGCGAGAAAGCTCGCTCACTGTTGGTGAATCCAACGGTCCTTTCACCGAATAATTAACTTGGGTAAAGACTTCAACAACCGGAGAAATAACCGTAGTCACCGCTAACACGTATAGCGCTGTTTGAGGCGTTACCGCAAAAGCCGTTAATACTGGAATCCCGGAGGTGATATCTGGGGTGAAGTTCACTTCAGCATCGACCTCGCGTGTATTGAGGTTGGCGATCCCTTTTATTTTCATCTCACCGGCGACCGCATCCATATTCAGATCGTTAGTCAGAAAGATACCATTTTGAATCTCGCCAGTTCCTGTGATGCTGTTGAATGCCATGCCATTATCAAATACGTCCGAGAAGTCGAGCTGCATCTTACGGATAATCGAATCTAGGCTAAACAGCCCCAGTAATCGAGCTGCGCCACTCACATCCGAGATAATACCTTTACCAAATTGGGTTTTAACGTTGCCATCAAGGGTATCCATTTTGATCCCCCAAGGCGAACCATCCCAAGTCAATTGACCTTCTAACTCAAAGGGCGCTTTTTGAATCCCGGAAGTAATACCGAAACGCTCCATTAACTCACTGTTGTTTTCACCTTCAACATCAAGAGTTAACGATGAATGACTCTTATCGCCTTGCAGTTCCCACCAGCCACTGATATCCGCTTTATTTCCGCCGCTTCTCACCTGAATCTTATTCCACTCAATGCGGTCTTCCTTTCTCGCCATTTCAACATCAACCTTGCCAACTTTATAGCCTTGAAGCCAGAAGTCGTTCAAGGTCAGCGTCAAATTCGGCATCGCATCATGGAGCTTTCTATCCAACTCAGAGATCAATGGTGCTTCTTGCGCCTTACGCTGTAGCAGTTGATCTTGGTTTTTCTTGTCACTCCACCCAGGAACAAACAGATGCAGGCGATCCAATGAAACCGTCAAATCATAAGGTGGCAGGTAGTTAATATCTCCTTCTAGCTCTTGGCTAGACACTTCCATTTGCCATGCTTGCTTATTTTTTCGAGCGCTAAAATCAACATCATTCCAAGAAATACCACCTAAGATCAGCTCTTTGCTCTCGAAGGTGATGCGACGTGGCGCTGGAATGGTTGGCCTGTTCATCTGGCTAAGGACAGCATCCGATGGTTGCACTGGCTCCATGACTACTGACAGCCAGTCATCGGCATTGAACTTATCGGTACGAATCAAGGCATGGTGCCCTACCACGGGGCTAATTTTATAGCCACCACGACCAAGGACTAAATTGGTCGCCGTTAATTCAGGAACATCGCCGGAAATATCAATCTCAGCTTGGTATTTAGTGCTCGGCAATTGCAGACGCGCGGTAATCGATTCTTGATTGCCCGAGGCTTGTAGCCTTGCCGAGCCACTTTCTAATGACTTTTTAGCTAATGGGTATGGGTAATCACTCGCTAAGTATTTGAGGTCTGACTGTAAGTCGAGTTGGTAAGTAAAACCAATATCATTAAGTTGAATATCGATCTGGCTTTGCCATTGTGCATGACCCGACAAACGGCTTAACCACTGCTCTCCGACATACGGCTTTAGAGGATTGACGTCCCAATCACCTAACACATCAAGATCCACTGCATAGCCAGGTCCATCATTAAGACCTTTAAAGTCAACCGAGATACCTTGATTAAGCAAATCAGCTGCAAGACCACTTGCTGTCACGACATCATTATCAAATTCAATACGACCAGTGGTGTTCTCTAGCACCATTGGTGGAGCTTCAATCTCAACATGATTACCACTCAGATCTGCATATCCCCACGCTCTAGGTTCTTGTTCAGAATCAAACGGAATATTAAGCTGGAACTCAGAAGAGACATCACCACTCACTTTAAGCGCAGTTAACGCAGCACCCACAGAATCTACGAGTGGCGAAGCAGTCATGTAATTTCGAACTGCATTACCAGACGCCGTTGCTTTAGCTTCAATTTCGATATGACCGCCTTCCCCTAAATAAGGAATACGACCAGTGATTCGATCTGCCGCCACATCCATCAATTGAGCGGAGCGAGAGTCTAAATACATCGCATCATTTTCAAATAACAGGTCAAGTTGAAGGTCGGTTATCAATGGCCACGCGGTATCGAAGCTGAACTTAGCGTCTTCTAAGCCAACCCAAACTTGGAAAATACCATCATGATTGGTGTACGGGTATTGGGCTAATTCACCATGCCAAAGTAATTTAACGGTGTCGGCCTTACCCGCTTGAATCGCTGTTGAAAGGTAATCGGTTAAGTCTTGGCCAAGTGCCAATGTCGGCAAATAGCGCCATGTCTCACCGACGTTGTAAGCGTCCGCTTCACCATAAAAAGAAAGGTAAGGGCTAGCGTTATCTGGAAAGTCCAAGCGAAATGCGCCTAGTACTTGTAAATCTGGCGTGGCTGCAGTGATTTTGTCCGACCACAGTTTCCAGCCGTTTTCATCTTGCTGCCAAACAATATCAACCTGACCTTGTTTGATATTCAGAGGCGCTTGGAAAACATCACCATAAGGAAACACATCATCAATAACATATAAGCTGGCTTTCGCTTCCGAAGCCGAGCCAAACACATGCCCAGATACTTGGCTAAAGCCAGGGACTAACTCCCATTGTTCGATCGCCAAATCGGAAAAGTTCGCAGAGTAACGCAAGCTTTCAATTCCAGAGTCCATCGCAACGCGAATGTCTGAAACGATACCGCCCGGTGCCAATGCATTGATCATTTGGGTAGATTGCGAAGAATCTGGCATCAACTTGATCAACGGAGTAATGGTTTCAACATCAAGTTCAGAAACATTAAGTTCCCACGGGCCTTTATTCCACTTGAAAGCGACATCAAGTTCAGGCCAAGGCCTGTCATCCGTTCTTAGATTTAGTGAGTGACCATTAACCTGCCATCCACCATCAATGGGGGATAATTTAAAAACACCCGACTCAAGCATCAAGTCATGTTGACCATCTTCATTCCAAGTCAGTTCTGAAGGTAATACCTCAACATAAGCGCTAACTGGCTTGCTATTTCGTAGCGTTAGCCAGCTATTCAAGCTCACCGTGCCCGTCTCAATGCCGGATTCTGCCTGCATATAACGAGTTAACCAAGGCATTACTGAGATACTATCCGCGCTGACATAAAACTCGCCCGTCATATCAGTTAAAGAACCACCATCAACAAAGTTAGCACTTACTGACAAAGAGTTGAGGTTAGCGTCTTTAATACTTACTACCCCCTCCGCAAGGTGATGTTTACCTGAGTTTTGCCATTTTAAAGTTTCGATATCAAGCTGACGTTCTTCACCAGAGATAGTTCGATATAGAAGAGAGGAATCTTTAGCGGTCACATCCACCAAAGTTTTTAAAAGTAAATTGTCCAGCTCCTGCATCACTCGCTTGGAAGAGCCGGGGTCTTTAGGTTCATCTTTACCGTTTTGCCCGGCAAATAGATCAATTGAGCGGATGTCGAGGTACATTTGATTCATGACCAAATCGGCCACGACAGGACGCATCTGCACGACCGATTGAATCAAGTCAAACTCAACTTCAACACGCTCAACAGAGAAAGCCACATCTTCTGCGTTGGGAAGGCTAGCCTTAACACCTTGCAGAGCAATAGAGGGGTGAGTGTTACGCCAAAAACCACCCACATCTTGAATAGAAAACTCAAAACCGGAATGTTGGTTTACCCAAAGCTCAATTTCAGATTGATACTTATTTAAATTGGGTAAGGCTACACGCAGTGTAGTGACAGCAATGGCTAGTGTTACTAAGAGAGTAACCACTAACCATAGACATGTACGAAGAATCAGAGTAACGCTTGAACTCACAAAATATCCATTACATCATAACAACATCAAACTGCTCTTGTATGTACAGAGGCTCAGCCTGAATTTTAACTTGCTTACCAATAAACACTTCAAGCTCAGCAAGCGCGTGAGATTCCTCTCCTTCTAACGCCTCGGCAACGGCAGCCGCCGCATAAACAACAAACTTATCGGCGTCATACGCGCGATTCACTCGTGTGATCTCTCGAAGAATTTCATAACAAACGGTTTCAACTGTCTTCACGCTACCGCGACCTTCACAAGCAGGGCAGCTAGAACACAGAATATGCTCAATACTTTCACGAGTACGTTTACGAGTCATCTCAACCAAACCAAGCTGTGTGAAGCCATTAATGTTGGTTTTCACACGGTCTTTGTCTAATGCCGCTTCTAAAGAAGTTAGTACTCGCTTACGATGTTCTTCAGACA
>NZ_JBFRVX010000564.1:0-11681 GCF_041475345.1 Vibrio sp. 10N.222.48.A3
GCAAAGACAGCAGAGCTCGAATTATTAATCTTCAAGGAACCTGAATGAAAATTTTATATGGCGTACAGGGCACTGGAAATGGGCACATCGCTAGAGCGAGAGCAATGGCCGTCGCTTTTCGTCAGCAAAATATTGATGTCGACTTTCTGTTCTCTGGGCGAGACGAGAGTAAATTCTTTTCGATGGAAGCGTTTGGCAACTATCAGACCCGCAGCGGTTTAACTTTTTACAGCGAGCAGGGAAAGGTTAAATACGGCAAGACACTCATCAAGAACAACATCTGGCGATTTCTCCGCGAGGTTAACCAGATCGATCTTGCGCCTTATGACTTAGTGCTTAATGATTTTGAACCTGTGACGGCATGGGCGGCTAAGAGGCAAGGTGTGCCATGTATTGGTATAAGCCACCAGAATGCGTTCCGCTATGATGTACCTAAAGAAGGGGGCAACTGGATTGAACATTCCGTGATTCAACATTTCGCCCCAACTGAGCACTCTATTGGTTTGCACTGGTATCACTTTGAACAGCCAATATTGCCACCTATCGTTCACACGCCAGCGTGTGATGAGCGAGCGAAAGCAACACAAGACTTCACCTTGGTTTATCTACCATTTGAGGATCTTGATGCGATCTCTGAGTTGTTGATGAAGTTTGTTTCTCATCACTTTGTCTGTTATCACCCGAATGTGATTGAGCATAGCCGAGTCGAAAATATAGAGTTCAAACCACTCAGTCATGCCGGCTTCCAATTCGATCTCAATCAGTGCTCTGGTGTGGTGGCCAACGGCGGTTTTGAATTGCCATCTGAAGCCTTAACTTTAGGTAAGAAGTTGCTTCTTAAGCCTCTTGAGGGACAGTTCGAACAACAAAGTAATGTGGCGACGCTTGAAGCGCTCGGGTTGGCTCAAACCATGAGTTTTTTAGACGCGGCTATCTTGCGTAGTTGGCTCGGTGAAAAGCAGGCTGAAAGGGTTACTTACCCTGACGTGGCAAGTGCACTTGTTGAGTGGGTTTTGGCGGGCAAATGGTCTAACCAAGATGACTTGAGAAAGCAACTTTGGGATAAGGTGGATTTTCCTAGTTATGCATCACTCACGTAACCCATAATTGTTATTTCTGAATTGCCTAGCTGAACGATTCACGAGTTCAATAATTTGTAACAAATGTAACCAAAACGATAGAACAGCTAAATAAGTCGAAATGAAACTCATAAGTGACGCATTTTATGTTTTTTTATAACTCCATAAGCAACTGATTTTTAGGTGTTGTTTAATCATTAAGGTAAAATTAAATTATTCTTTATCAATCTTGTTGGTAGCTCGAGATTTATTGGTTAATAGTAATGGCAATCCGAAAAACATCGGTCTGATAAATATAAGAATTAGTGGTTATCTATTCCCACACCATTACCAATTTAACCCTGTCGAACCGACAAGAGGCAACTTGAATGTTAGAGAAAAAAGACGCAATGAGTGCAATTGCAAGCTACAGAATGGAAAGCACACTTCGTGGAGTCGACTTAAATCTTTTGACTGTATTTGATGCAGTTATGCAAGAGCAAAATATTACACGTGCAGCTCATAATCTGGGCATGTCTCAGCCAGCGGTAAGTAATGCTGTTGCTCGTTTGAAAGTAATGTTCAACGACGAGCTATTCATGCGTCAAGGTCGTGGTATTCAACCGACTCAACGTGCTCGTCAGTTGTTTGGCCCAATCCGCCAAGCGCTGCAGTTAGTACGCAACGAATTGCCAAGTTCTGTATTCTCACCAGAGTCGTCTTCTCGTTTGTTCAAACTTGCAATTTGTAGCCCTTGCGACATGCGTTTTGCACCTAAGATTATGTCGACAATCAACGACCAAGCACCTAGCGTTAATCTGCACATGGATGCTGAATTTGACCGTCAACTTTCTGAGCGCATGCGTTACCAAGAAATTGACTTCGTTATTGATTACTCGCGTTTTGATGAACAAGGTTTCTCAAGCACTGAAATCTTCCAAGATGAATTGGTTGTGGTCGCTTCTGCTTCTCACCCACGCATCAACGGTGAAGTTTCAGCGGCAGAATTGCTTAACGAAAAGCACGCTAAACTGTCTCGCATTCACGGTCAACGTAGCTTCTCTGAGCAAGCTTACCGTGACCTAGATTGCACGCCTTTCTACGAAGGTACGAGCTTGAGCAACGTTCTTTACGTTGTTGGTCAATCTGAACTTGTAACAATCGCTCCTCGTTGGATGGTAGAACATGCAGCAAACAAAGAGCAGCTTCAGATTTTAGATTTCCCATTCGATAATGCGGCGATTTCTGGCTTCCTTAGCTGGCACGAATCAAGTGAAAAGGACAAAGGACACATCTGGTTACGAGATCAGTTAATGATGATCTGTGGCGAAGTAGTGGCGCTTAACTAGACACTAATTCCTATGATTTATAAGCCCTAAGCTAGGAGTCTGGCTTGGGGTTTTTTTGTACCTGCTATTTTTGTTGATAGAAAACTTAGCGTGAGACGTACTATTACTTATAACTTTGAGCTTCATCAGTTGCCTTTTCCATGATCAGAGGTACACTTGTGCGCTCAAAAAAGCTTACAGGTGTAAGCCAAAGGTAAAGAGATGGCCAATTTAGATTTTCATATCGTAAAAAGACTTCGTGACCAAATTGCCCAAGGCGGCAACCGTACAGCTTTGAAGCACAAAGTAGACAATGTATGGCAAGGTATTAGCTGGGAACAATTTGGACAACAAATCGATACGCTTTCATTAGCGCTATTGGCTCAAGGATTGAGAGTTCAGGATAAGATCGGTATCTTCTCGAACAATATGCCTCAGTGGACTGTGGCTGACTTCGCATCCTTACAAGCGCGCCTTGTAACGGTACCAATCTACCCAACCAACACAGCGGCGCAGTCTTCTTACATTATCCAAAATGCGGATGTGAAGATCTTATTCGTTGGTGAGCAAGCTCAATTCGATGCGGCGGTTAGCCTTTTTGAAGAGTGTGAACAGCTAGAAGTTGTTGTGGCGATGTCTGATGATATCGATCTGCAAGGACATCGCTTTGCCGTCTCTTGGAAAGAATTCATGGCTCGTGGTGTTGAAGATCAGCAAGCTGAACTTGATGTTCGTCTTGCGGATGCCTGCATGGATGACTTACTGACGCTTATCTATACCTCTGGTACAACAGGCCAGCCTAAAGGTGTAATGCTTGATTACACTAATGTTGGCTATCAACTAAAAGGCCATGATGAGCGTCTCAGCTTAAGCAAAGACGACGTCTCATTGTGTTTTTTACCTCTATCACATGTATTTGAGCGCGCTTGGACTTTCTATGTCCTTTATAAAGGCGCAACCAACTGCTATTTGCAAGACACCATGCAAGTTCGTGATGCATTGAGTGATGTTAAACCAACGGTTATGTCTGCTGTTCCTCGCTTCTACGAGAAGATTTTCTCAGCGATTCACGAGAAAGTATCTAAAGCACCGTTTATTCGTAAAGTACTCTTTACTTGGGCGGTGAACATGGGCGCGAAGCTTTCTGTTTGTCATCAAGAAGGTCGTACACCATCATTCATGCTGAAGAAGAGCCATGCGCTTGCTGACAAGCTTGTGTTATCTAAACTGCGAGCTCTGTTAGGTGGTAACATCAACTTCATGCCATGTGGTGGCGCGAAGCTTGATGAAACCATTGGTCGCTTCTTCCACGCGATTGGTATCAATGTAAAACTTGGCTACGGCATGACAGAAACCACGGCAACAGTATCGTGCTGGGATGACCGTTGTTTTAACCCTGATTCGATCGGTATGTCGATGCCGGGCGCTGAAGTGAAAATTGGCGCTAAGGACGAGATTCTTGTTCGTGGCCCAATGGTGATGCGTGGCTACTACAAGATGCCAGAAGAGACAGCTAAGACATTTGACGAGCATGGTTTCCTAAAAACGGGTGATGCGGGTCATTTTGATGAAAATGGTAATCTATTCATTACTGATCGCATCAAAGAATTAATGAAGACTTCTGGCGGTAAGTACATTGCACCGCAAGTGGTGGAAGGCGCGATTGGTAAAGATCACTTTATCGAACAGATTGCTGTTATCGCTGATACTCGCAAATTCGTTTCTGCGCTGATTGTTCCTTGTTATGACTCGCTAGAAGTGTATGCCAAAGAGCTTAATATTAAGTATCACGACCGTGTGGAACTTGTTAAAAATCACCAAATAGTAGAGATGCTAGAGAAACGTGTGAATGACTTACAACAAGAGCTAGCGAAGTTTGAGCAAGTGAAGAAGTTCAAGTTGCTGCCAAAAGCGTTTTCTATGGATGATGGTGAGCTAACACCGACCCAGAAACTGCGTCGTAAGGTTATTAACGATAAGTATCAAGACGAAATCGAAGAAATGTACAACGAAAAGCCTAAAGATAAGTAGTTTTCTGTTTAGATAAATTTTCAGTTGTTTAAAAATCCCCCTACGAATGTGATTGCATTTTTAGGGGGATTTTTTGTATCTAATGACACAGCACAATGTGCGAAAGCGCACACCAACAAGCTCGCTGTTTATCGATAAATAGCGAACTGTTGAAATATTAAGTGCTTTTTTTTATCAAGTAGGCAGTGTTTAAACCTAGTGTGAAAGCCTGTATTGGGTTTTATTTGATGCTTTGAGCTAATAGTTGGTTTTTTGGCACAGTTGCCGAATAACAGGCGTTAGACCAGATGATAATAAAGCGTTAAAGTTGTTTCGTATTACTGTTTGTTGTTATCACAACAGACAGCCATAGCCGAAAAAGTGGAAGTATTTCGAATTAGGCTACGAATAAGCCCTAGACTATGAAAAACCAGCCCAACATGTTCACCAAATGTGATTGGAAACTGGTGAGGAGAGCAATATGACAACAAAACCTGAAACAGCCATGTCATCCGGCGCTGAAATGTTATCCGGCGCTGAGATGGTGGTGCAGTCTCTAATTGAAGAGGGTGTAGAACAAATCTTTGGTTATCCAGGTGGTTCTGTACTTGATATCTACGATGCGCTGCATGCTAAAACTGCTGAAATTAAACACGTATTAGTACGACACGAACAAGCCGCTACCCACATGGCAGATGGCTATACTCGTTCTACCGGTAAGCCGGGTGTAGTACTTGTGTGTTCTGGTCCAGGTGCGACCAATACCGTTACTGGTATTGCAACAGCCTACATGGACTCAATCCCAATGATTGTTATTTCTGGTAACGTACCAAATAACCTTATTGGTAACGACGCCTTCCAAGAGTGTGACATCGTTGGTGTATCACGCCCGATCGTTAAACACAGCTTCCTCGTTAAGAAAGCGGAAGATATCCCTGAAGTCGTTAAAAAAGCATTCTATATTTCAACGACAGGACGTCCAGGTCCTGTGGTTATTGATCTGCCAAAAGACATTTTAAACCCACAAATTAAGCTTCCTTATGAATACCCAGAAACGATCAAAATGCGTTCATATAACCCAACGGTTACGGGTCATAAAGGTCAGATCAAAAAGGCGCTAAAAGCCCTTCTTGAAGCGAAGAAACCGGTACTTTATGTCGGTGGTGGTGCGGTTATTTCTGAGGCAGATAAGCCGCTGTTAAAATTAGCAGAGGCACTGAATTTACCCGTGGTAAGTACCCTAATGGGGCTTGGCGCTTTCCCTGGTACTCATAAGAACTCTTTGGGTATGTTGGGCATGCATGGTTTGTATGAAGCCAATATGGCGATGCACAATGCGGACTTGATCTTTGGTATTGGCGTACGTTTCGATGATCGAACGACCAATAACCTAGATAAATACTGTCCTGATGCGAAGATCATGCACATTGATATCGATCCATCTTCTATCTCTAAGAACGTTAAAGTGGATCTTCCGATTGTAGGTTCAGCGGAAAAAGTACTAGAAAGCATGGTTAACCTGCTTATTGAGCAAGGTGGAACTAACGATGCAGAAGCGATGGAAAGCTGGTGGAGTGAAATTAAACAGTGGCAAGAACGTGACTGCTTAGCGTATGACAAAACGTCGGGTCGAATTAAGCCACAACAAGTTATTGAAACACTGCATAAAGTAACCAATGGCGATGCCTATGTTGCTTCGGATGTAGGTCAACACCAAATGTTTGCTGCTTTGTACTACCCGTTTGACAAGCCGCGCCGTTGGATTAACTCTGGTGGTCTAGGCACGATGGGCTTTGGCTTACCTGCTGGTATGGGCGTTAAGTTTGCGAAACCTGATGAAGAAGTTGTGATTGTTACTGGTGACGGCAGTATTCAAATGAATATCCAAGAGCTGTCGACTGCGCTGCAATACAATATTCCCGTTAAGATTATTAATCTTAACAACCGTTTCTTAGGCATGGTAAAACAGTGGCAAGACATTGTTTATCAAGGTCGTTACTCTAATTCATATATGGACTCTGTTCCTGATTTTGCTGCTATCGCTGAGGCTTATGGCCACGTTGGCATGCGTATTTCATCTCCGGATGAATTGGAATCAGGTTTGGAAAAAGCACTGGCGATGAAAGACCGTTTGGTATTTGTCGATATTAGTGTGGATGACACCGAGCACGTATACCCAATGCAGATCAAAGGCGAGGGTATGGATAACATGTGGCTAAGCAAAACGGAGAGAACATAATATGAGACACATCCTTTCACTATTAATGGAAAACCAACCAGGTGCACTATCTCGTGTGGTTGGCTTGTTTTCTCAGCGTGGCTACAACATCGAGTCTTTGAATGTATCCCCTACGGATGATCCAACGCTTTCTCGTCTGAATGTCACCACTAACTCAAGCGAAATGCAGCTTGAGCAGATCCAAAAACAGCTACACAAGTTAATCGACGTACTTAAGGTACAAGAAGTGTCTGAGCTTGAGCATATCGAGCGTGAACTTCTGATGGTAAAAGTACGCGCTAGCGGCTTTGCTCGCGCTGAAGTGAAACGCACAGCGGATATATTCCGTGGTCAAATCGTTGATGTGACGGCTTCGCAATATACGGTTCAAATGGCCGGCACTAGCGAGAAGCTGGATGCTTTCATTCAGGCATTGTCTGAAGTAACGGAAGTACTTGAAGTGGCTCGAAGTGGGGTTGTTGGCATCGCACGTGGTGAACGAGCGTTGAAAGCCTAACGAAGAAAGATTTAAAGCTGCTTTTAAGCTAAAACTGAGCATTTAATCGTTTGAAAAAAATAGCGATTTTACTGATACGAACGGCCCTTAATTTGGGTCGTTTTGCTTTCTGGAAGTAAGCATCGTTTGTCCATACTTTCTTATTGCCATTCATTTCTTTGTAGCTCTCCATTAGGGCGCTATTGCGCTGTTTATAGAGTGCCCTGTTATTTACTGTGCTTGATCCCCCCAGTGCCGTGCATCCATATTTATTGGGAATCTCATTTTTGAGAGACTTAAATCACAAAGTTTATATGATTAGACTAAAGTCTAATGCTCGCGGTGATTTGAGCTAAACTGAACAATAATCAAATAGTCTTGCTTCATGTCATCTTATGATAAAAGATGCGATTAATAGAGTGTTTGCTAGATGTAAAAGGATGGCACCGTTAACTTAATTCAACTGGTTAGCTAACCCTATCAAAGTCTTGAAAGGCATTAGTTGAATTAGGTTCGCTGAAGCAAGGGTTTAGGGATCATACAGTCTGATTGAAAGAGGCGTGGTATGTTTGTCGATTTTTTAGTGAGGTTAACCATAGGTACATTAGCCGTTCTTGGCTTTCAACTGAGTGCATTGTATTTTTTACCTATGGTTGTGCTACTCAATACTCATCACAAAGAGTTTTTTGGGTGGTAGTTCAGTCGTAATACTGGAAATAAAAAACGGAGCTATTAGGCTCAGTTTTTATGTGGTTAGAATCTATCTTGACATTATGCGGCTTCGATAACTTCTTCAATTCGCTTCATTGAACTTAACAGGTGTTGATCCAATAGTTCTGTCGCTTGATCGACATTTTTAGCAAGTACCAGCTTCATGATCATTTCATGCTCATCAATATTGAACAGATCATCAGATGCGCTTTTCGCTGACATCGCTAGGAAGCGGTAGCGTTTTACTTGATTGATAAGATCATCAAAGAACTTAAACATGTTCTCTGAGTCTGCGCCTTCAAGTAACGCTGCATGGAACTGCTGGTGACGTTCTTCCCACTCAACACAATCAAACTCTTCTGAGACATATTGTATGCGTGATAGCTTGTGGTAGGAGGTTAATACTTCCAGTTCCCAGCTTTCATCGCCTGCTGAAATTGCCTTTTTAAGCAGAACAGAAGAGACAACACGAAGGCTTTCATATAGGTCATTGAGTTCTTTTTTTGATACCGGTGATACCCAGCAGCCTTTTTGTGGCTCTAGCTTTACGTATTTACTCCAAGATAGCTGCACTAAGGCTTCGCGAATTGGAGATGCGCCGACGTTGTATCGTGCTTTGAGATCAGCTACAACGAGTTTTTTACCTGGGGTTAATTCACCATTGAGAATATCTTGGCGAATCATCTTTGATACTTTGTCAGTAAGCGTAGGACTAGACATTACAAACCTCATGTATATTTGATTTCTAGTCTGCTAATCCGTTTCTTAGGAAGAGTTTATTGGAGTTTAACAGTACGTAGTTCTAATGTGATTGATAATACAGCGTACTGAAAAGTTAGGCAAGATTTTGTTTCATAAAAAAAGAGGGCCGAAGCCCTCTTTTATATTTTATGCGAATCGGTTCATTCTTATAGAACGTGAACAGATGCTGTGTTTGTAGTACCAGAAGCGACTAGAGCACCAGAAACCATAACTACGATGTCGCCTTTGTTACCTAGGCCAGATTGTAGAGCGATTTCTTTACCGTTGATGTAGAACGCGTCTGTGTTCTCGATAGAGTCAACAAGAACTGGCTTAACACCTTTAGTAAGAACTAGCTGTGCAGCTGTCTTTTCGTTAGTTGTTAGAGCAAGGATGTTTGCAGTTGGGAAGTACTTACGTACTGAACGTGCAGACTTACCGCCTTCAGTTGCAACAACGATTAGAGGAGCAGCTAGCTTCTCTGCTGTGTCTACAGCGCCTTTACATACTGCTTCAGTGATGCGTAGACGTGGGCTGTCTAGACGAGAACCTAGCTCAGCTTTAAGAGCTGAATCAGTACGGTTCGCGATTTGAGCCATGATAGTAACAGCTTCAACTGGGTACTTACCTTTAGCAGTTTCACCAGAAAGCATTACTGCATCAGTACCATCCATGATTGCGTTCGCAACGTCACCCGCTTCTGCACGAGTTGGACGTGGGTTGCTGATCATCGAGTCAAGCATTTGAGTTGCAGTGATAACCATCTTACGTGCGCGGTTACACTTCTCGATCATCATCTTCTGAGCGAAGATTACTTCTTCAGCTGGGATTTCAACACCTAGGTCACCACGAGCAACCATGATGCCGTCAGAAGCTTCAAGGATTGAATCGAAGTTATCTACACCTTCTTGGTTTTCAATCTTAGAAATGATGTGGATGTTCTCGCCGCCATTAGCGTTTAGAAGCTCACGGATTTCTTTAACGTCGTCTTCTTTACGAATGAAAGAAGCAGCTACGAAATCAACGCCTTGCTCACAACCAAACTTAAGGTCAGCTTTGTCTTTCTCAGAAAGAGCTGGAAGTTGAACAGAAACGCCAGGAAGGTTAACACCTTTGTTTTCGCCTAGAGCACCGTTGTTAAGAACTTTACACTTAACTTCAGTTTCTGTTGTTGCGATAACTTCCATTTCGATTAGGCCATCATCAACAAGGATAGTGTTACCTGCTGTTAGGTCCTTAGCGAAACCTAGGTAAGTTACTGCTACTACGTCTTTGTTACCAACAACTGTTGCGTCAGTTGTGAAAGTGAACTCTTGACCAGCTACTAGATCTACGTCGTTACCATCTTCAAGTTTGATAGTACGGATTTCTGGACCTTTAGTATCTAGAAGGATCGCAAGTTGCTCACCATTATTTTCCATTACTTTACGGAAGTTCGCGATACGAGTGCCGTGCTCTGCGAAATCACCGTGAGAGAAGTTAAGACGCATAACGTTCATGCCAGCATCTACTAGTTCAGTTAGCTTCTCTACAGATTCAGTTTTAGGGCCAATCGTACATACGATTTTGGTCTTTTTCATGGAAGGTACTCTCCGGTAAGTATTGTTACAATTTGAAATTTATTTAAGTTCTGAAGATTGGTCCGCTACATCAACATTTTGTGCCTGTTGTGTAAAAGCGCGGGACTTCCAATATGTCCTTCAGAGTTGTAAGTCTTTCATCAATTTTAGTCATTTTATGACCAAAAGATTTTGATTCAATATCGGTTTTCTGTGACTTACCCCACTATATAGGAGGTAAGTTGCAAAAAAATAACAGTCAGTTTTGTAATTTTTTTTCTTTTCGGGTGCGGATTCTACCACCTAATGAGTTCAATATCACTGCTTAACAATTGTCTTAGGACAAGGTTTTATCGCTATTTATTAATTTTTTGGATCAAAATAAATGGACTAAATAGTTTCGTTGTAACTATAATATGTTTCACATCGAAACTTAATGGCCTTTTTTAAATGTCGAAACGAAACACCCAGCTCAGAAGACATGCAATTTCTAACCTAGTGAATGAAAAAGGGGAGGTTAGTGTTGATGAATTATCCGCTAAGTTCGAAACCTCAGAGGTCACGATTAGAAAGGACTTGGCGTCTTTAGAGAAAAACGGTCAGCTTTTGCGCCGTTATGGTGGTGCGATTTCATTACCGAAAGAGGTTGTGAACGAAGAGCTGGGTCCACAAGTTTCGACTCGAAAGATTTCATTAGCGAAAGCCGCGGCAGATTTAATTCGCGACCATAATCGCATTGTGATCGATAGCGGTAGCACGACAGGGGCGCTAATTCAGCAGCTCAATAGCAAGCGTGGTTTGGTTGTGATGACCAACTCGTTGCACGTTGCTAATGCACTTAATGAGTTGGAAAGCGAACCAACACTGCTAATGACCGGTGGCACTTGGGATACCCATTCGGATTCTTTCCAAGGCAAAGTCGCAGAGTCAGTACTTCGTGCTTACGATTTTGATCAACTATTTATTGGGGCTGATGGTATCGACCTTGATAGAGGCACGACCACGTTCAATGAATTGGTTGGTCTAAGTAAAGTAATGGCTGAAGTGTCACGAGAAGTGATCGTGATGGTTGAGTCGGAAAAGGTGGGGCGAAAGATCCCCAATTTAGAGTTGGCTTGGAACCACATCGACATTTTGATTACCGATACAGATTTGAGCAAAGAATCTCAAGCAAGTATCGAATCACATGATGTTCGTGTGATCTTGACTGATCCAGCGTAAAAACAAATTTAAATATTATGCATTTACCTTCCTATAATTAATCTTAATAAAGATATGGCCTTTGCTTGCTGCCAATAGGAATAAAACAAAATTGATGGAGTGAAACTATGTGTGGAATTGTTGGTGCAGTAGCACAGCGTGATGTAGCCGAAATTTTAGTAGAAGGCCTTCGCCGCCTAGAATACCGAGGCTACGATTCAGCGGGTGTCGCTGTAGTTGATAGCGAATCTAACCTAACTCGTGTACGCCGCCTTGGTAAAGTACAAGAGCTAGCAGACGCAGTCGATCAACAACATGTTATTGGCGGTACTGGTATAGCTCATACACGTTGGGCGACAC
>NZ_JBFRVX010000565.1:0-5089 GCF_041475345.1 Vibrio sp. 10N.222.48.A3
CCGCTGTATCGTAATCTTCAGCCTCTACTGCTTGGTAGCCTTTTTGTTCAAGTACAAAACACAGCATCTCACGAATAGGTGCTTCATCTTCAACGACCAGAATCCTTCTCGACATAATTGAATAGCCTTAGTATTTAATCAACGCATTGCATTATCTGGTTTAATTATGACACTTTTGTGACCTTTGAAAACAAATTTTCATATAACTGTCTCAAACATTTCACTTTTAATTTTTATTGCAGGTATAAGACAAATGGATCGAAATCTCCTATGATGAGCGTCTTCAGATAAAGGTATGAGAAATATTTATGTGGTTTAAGAATTGCCTCGTCTATCGCTTTAATCGTGATATAGACTTCAACGCAGATCAGCTAGAGAAACAACTTGAAGAGTTCCGTTTTACCCCTTGTGGTAGCCAAGACAAACAGAAATTTGGTTGGGTAAACGCGATGGGTAGACACGGCGATATGATGACGCACGTATCAGAAAACCGCATTCTCATCTGTGCAAAGAAAGAAGAGAAAATGCTTCCAGCTTCTGTGATCAAAGATTCATTGAATGCAAAAGTAGAAACGCTTGAAGCAGAGTCTGGTACTCCTCTGAAAAAGAAAGAGAAAGACAGCCTAAAAGAAGACATCATCATCGATCTTCTTCCTCGTGCTTTCAGCCGCAGTAACTTCACTTACGCGCTGATCATGCCGAAAGAAGGCTTTATTGTTGTTGATGCTAGCAGCTACAAAAAAGCAGAAGACGTACTAGCATTACTACGTAAAACAATGGGTAGCTTGCCAGTAGTGCCAGCTATTCCAGAGCAAGCGATTGAAACAACGTTAACGGAATGG
The DNA here is from genome assembly GCF_041475345.1 of Vibrio sp. 10N.222.48.A3. Lineage (NCBI taxonomy): Bacteria > Pseudomonadati > Pseudomonadota > Gammaproteobacteria > Vibrionales > Vibrionaceae > Vibrio > Vibrio sp. 10N.222.48.A3. Next base: position 843 of record NZ_JBFRVX010000565.1, read on the forward strand.
GTTAAGTCAGGTGATACGCCTAAAGGCATCACCATGCTTGATGAAGCTGAGCTTAAATCAATCCAAGAAGACGGCGGTATTGTTCGAGTTAAGAAACAAGAACTAGAAGCTGATGAGATTAAGAACCACATTGAAGCCAACAAAGTTGTGACTAAGCTTCTGATCAACTGGCAAGATCGCATTGAGTTCATTCTTGCTGAAGATGGCAGCATCAAGCGTCTAAAATTCAGTGATGAACTAAAAGATGAGAACGACGATATTCCTCGTGAAGATCAAGCTGCACGTTTTGATGCAGACTTCTCTCTACTTTGTGGTGAGTTCAGTGTTTTCCTACCAAACCTATTTGAATCATTAGGCGGGTTAACTCAACCTAACGCTTAATTGTTCCGATTTGAAGCTCAGGTATCGACGATATCTGAGCTTATTTCTTTCCCACTCCCGCTTATCAATACCTATCAGCTCGCTTCTTAATACCATTGTTATCTTTAGGGCTATCAACCAAACTCATTTTAGCGTAAAATTTGCGCCCCTTTGATATCACTTGGTGGTATCAACCTGACTTGAGATCAGATTAGAGAACGAAGCAATGACTACACAGAAACCATTTGTACCTGAACTATTATCACCGGCAGGAAGCCTTAAAAACATGCGTTACGCGTTCGCCTATGGCGCAGATGCAGTATACGCAGGCCAGCCACGTTACAGCCTTCGTGTTCGTAACAACGAGTTCAATCACGAAAACCTACAAATCGGTATCGATGAAGCTCATGCTCAAGGCAAAAAGTTATATGTTGTATGTAACATTCAGCCACACAACTCTAAATTAAAAACATTCATTCGCGACCTTAAACCAGTTGTTGAGATGGGCCCAGACGCACTTATCATGTCAGACCCAGGTCTTATCATGATGGTACGTGAATCATTCCCTGAAATGCCGATCCACCTTTCAGTTCAAGCAAACGCAGTAAACTGGGCGACCGTTAAGTTCTGGTCAACTCAAGGCGTTGAGCGTGTGATCCTATCTCGTGAGCTATCTCTTGAAGAGATCGAAGAGATTCGCGAACACTGCCCAGAAACAGAGCTAGAAATCTTTGTTCACGGTGCTCTATGCATGGCTTACTCTGGTCGTTGCCTACTTTCTGGCTACATGAACAAACGCGATCCAAACCAAGGTACTTGTACTAACGCTTGTCGTTGGGAATACAAGACAGAAGCTGCGAAAGAAGACGAAAACGGTCAGATCGTTGAAGCTAACCCTACCGGCGTTGCTATTCAAGAAGTAGAAACTCAAGGTATTGAAGTTCAAGACGAGCGCCCTGACAACACACTAGGCCTTGGTAAGCCAACTGATGAAGTCGTTTTACTTTCTGAATCGCACAAACCTGAAGAGAAAATGGCGGCGTTTGAAGATGAGCATGGTACTTACATCATGAACTCGAAAGATCTTCGCGCAATCCAACACGTTGAGCGCCTAACGAAGATGGGTGTTCATTCATTGAAGATTGAAGGGCGTACTAAGTCTTTCTACTACTGTGCACGTACAGCACAGGTTTACCGTAAAGCTATCGATGATGCTGTTGCAGGTAAGCCATTTGATGAGAGCCTAATGGGTACGCTAGAGAGCCTAGCTCACCGAGGCTACACTGAAGGCTTCCTACGTCGTCACACTCACGATTCATACCAAAACTACGAATACGGTTACTCAATCTCTGATACTCAACAGTTTGTTGGTGAATTCACAGGTAAACGCCGTGGCGACCTAGCTGAAGTAGAAGTAAAAAACAAATTCTTAGTTGGCGACAGCTTAGAAATGATGACACCTAAAGGTAACGTTGTTTTCAAACTAGAAGTGATGGAAAACCGTAAATCTGAAGCGGTAGACGACGCAAAAGGTAACGGTCACTTCGTATTTATTCCTGTGCCAGCAGATCTCGATCTAGAGTATGGCTTGCTAATGCGTAACTTGAGCGAAGGCCAAGATACACGTAACGCTTCAGGTAAATAACGGTTACTTGGGAAAGATAAATGGCTCTACTAATAACTGACAAGTGCATAAACTGCGATATGTGTGACCCAGAATGCCCAAATGGTGCAATCACTATGGGTGACAGTATCTTCGAAATCGATCCTGATTTATGTACTGAGTGTAAAGGTCACTATGAGAAGCCAACATGTCAGTCAGTATGTCCGATCACAAAATGTATCATTACTGACCCGAACCATATTGAAACTGACGACGAATTATTAGAAAAGTTTGTCATCATTCAAGGCTTGACCTAAAAGATAAAAGGTTCAACTTAATCATCAAGTTGAACCTTTTTTTTAACCCGACTTTTCAATGGGATATATGTTACAGAACATCTCTTTCTCAAATTGATATTCGAGTCGCTCTCGCCAGTTTATTGATTGAGCTATCGGAACAAGATAGAAGTTTTCTCTACTGGTATCAGTCACAAATGCCATTCCATACTGCATTAACTCATAGTGAACATCATTTACGAAGCTAGGATCTAAACGTTGTCTGCCTGTTAGCTGATTGATATCAGCTCTTGAAATAGAAATACCCGAGCTTTCAGCGTTGAACCTATGTCTTAACCATTCTGAAAATTCCTTCGCGCAAATCATAGTCATTGTCTTATCCTTGAATTTTTATAGACGGGTATCAGACTCTGATTTTCATATACTGCACATAAGCCGCATCTTTCACCCAAGAAACACGCCATCCCTGACTAAGCATTATCAAATTCATCGTTGTTTTTGCTATTGTCGTTATCCGTTTGTTTTGATATCAAACGATGTTCTTAATTACGTGTTTATAAACTCTAGACAAAAGTGTGACATTTCTCCAGTTTCAGAGACGAGAAAGTCAGTGGCATTTCCACTGTAATTAACCTCGATAGATGCGATTACTTATTAGATATCAAGGCCAAACACTGACTCGGCATTACTTTAACTTTCTTTTTTTTCTTACTTTTAGCGACTTTTTTAGGTGGAGGAACTGGAATGGTCTGCGGAGCCCAACTGGCAAGTTCATCTCCACAACCATCACCTTTTGGCGGGTTTGCTTGAGCGATGCAGTTAGAACTACCTTTAGGACATTTTAAACGAACATGAAAATGAGAATGATGTCCCCACCAAGGTCTGATTTTTCCTAACCAAGCTCTCCCATTGGCATCAGAGTTTTCTTGGTCACAAAGAGTTTGTTTAATGACAGGATGGACGAAGATTCGTACCACTTTTTCATCTTTGGCTGCATAGCGAATCACTTGAAAATGATCATCGGTCCAATTTGATTTACGTAATTTGTAGTTGGTAAGGTCGACTACACTTATTGGCTTAGGAACAGCAAGTTCATTCTCGGAAAGTCTCTCATCAGTGAGCCTTAACCATATATCAATATCCAACCCAGTCTGGTGGCTTGAATGGCCAGATGAGAAGCGTCCACCTCTAGGTAGCGAAATATCACCCACCAATAGATTTGTGTTGAGTTGTTTGCTTGTAGTTAAACCTAGCCTTTCAATAAACTGAATTGACTCTGTGTGGCCATAATAGCGCTCTCTCTGAGGGCGGATCACCTGATAACCTTGCCCATTAATTGGCAAAGCTTGCGCCCCGTCAAGACAACCATTAGCGTAACTACCTATGGATGAGGTTGAATTTCTTGTTGGGCTTTTCTCTTTTTCCCACGAGGTTGCAGATACAACAAACGAACAAAAGATAAGAGCCAATGTACAAAATAACCTCATAACAATTCCAAATAAACGATCACTGTTTTTATACTAGTCGTCATTAGGGAATTGGTGTATGTCGAGAGTGATATTTTTGGGATAGCTTGAGAGTTATCTACTGACTTTAGATATTTAAGTGAAAAAGCTTCACTATTCCTAGCGAATCTTCTCAATCTGTAGCGATATTATCGTAGTCGAAGACAAAAACTCACAGCCCTGAAACGACGAAAGCCTAGTCATAAGACTAGGCTTTCTAATAAATGGCGGAACGGCTGGGGTTGCAGGCACCGGGACTCGTTGGTCGCAAACCAAAACACTAGACACGAAAAAGCCCTAACATTTCTGTTAGGGCTTTGTCTTATAAGTGGCGGAGTGGACGGGACTCGAACCCGCGACCCCCGGCGTGACAGGCCGGTATTCTAACCAACTGAACTACCACTCCGCAGTGGTCAACTCACTAAGTGAGCGTCCATATCTCCAGGTTGGTCAACCTAAAGATTTAATTTAAAGCCTGGCGAT
>NZ_JBFRVX010000566.1:0-9622 GCF_041475345.1 Vibrio sp. 10N.222.48.A3
GTAGAAGAGTCTCGCAAACAAGCCGCTGTATAATTCAGAATTCTAAAAAGGAGCCTTCTTCGGAAGGCTCTTTTTGATCTGGCCTCTCTTAACTCTATTATTTGGTTATGATTGCAGATAAAAGAAACCCCAGTATGGTGACATACTGGGGTTTCTTGTTATTTATCTATTATCTAGCCGCTATCATTTAGCAAAGACCGTTCTTAACGCGTGTTACTTCTTCATCAACTTCGCTAGATCGGCGAAAGGGTTGTGCGTCGCTGATTGGTGGTCGTCTAAACGAGCCTTGGCATCAACGCCATAGCGGTCATGGTCTGTGTATTTTGAGTGTTCATGATCGTGACAGTAAAGGCACAATAGTTCCCAGTTACTTCCGTCTTCAGGGTTGTTTGTATGGTCGTGATCGACGTGGTGAACGGTCAGCTCTCTTAAGTTCGAGTAAACAAATTCACGCGCGCACTTACCACAAACCCATGGGTACAGTTTCAGTGCTTTTTCACGGTAGCCTTTCTCTTGGCGAGCGTACGCTGCACTCGAGCCAGTGTAATCAGAAGACATTGCCAAATCCTTATCAATTGTAATCTCCCGATTTTATCACAGCTTTCTTTAACCTGTAGGCATGTCGTGACTAAATCATGTTTCGTACTAACCGTTATGTGGCTTAGGTTTGATTGGACACTTATCTTTTACGTGTGCTATCTCATAAAGCAGGTTATTTCTTTCTGGAATAAGCCATGCTTAACAGTTTGAAAAGAAATTGTATTTAGGGGTTTTAACCAAGGGAGCGTGACCTAATATCAGTTAAAGCTACCCTATATTAATGAGGAAATATCATGTCAGAACAATACACACCGCCAAAAGTTTGGGTTAACGATACTGATGGTGGTAACAAGTGGGCAAATATCAATAGTCCTGAATCTGGCGCTCGCTTTGATAAAGAGCTTCCTGTTGGTGACCATGCTTTTCAATTGTATTCTCTTGGTACACCTAACGGTCAAAAAGTCACTATCTTGCTGGAAGAGTTGTTAGCGGCAGGTGTTAAAGAAGCTGAATATGATGCGTATTTGATTAACATTGGTGAAGCTGAACAGTTCTCTTCTGGTTTTGTTGGAGTGAATCCAAACTCCAAAATACCGGCACTCGTTGATAAGTCTGGTGCTGAAGATGTGAATGTTTTCGAATCGGCATCTATCCTGATGCACTTAGCTGAAAAGTTTGGTCACTTCTTGCCAAAAGAAGGGGCAGCGAGAACACAAACCATTAATTGGTTATTCTGGGCGCAAGGTTCAGCACCATTCCTAGGTGGTGGCTTTGGTCACTTCTACGCTTACGCTGATGAAAAGCAAGAGTACCCAATTAACCGCTTTGCGATGGAAGCTAAGCGTCAGTTAGACGTGTTAGACAAACAACTCGCCAATAGCGATTTTGTAGCGGGAGAAGAGCTAAGCATCGCTGATATCGCAATTTGGCCTTGGTATGGCAACCTTGTACTAGGAAAAATCTACGATGCCGCTGAGTTCCTACAAGTTGAGTCTTACACCAACGTTGTGCGCTGGGCGAAGCAACTAGAAGCGCGCGAAGGTTTCCAACGAGGTCGAGTAGTGAACCGTTCATTCGGTGAAGAGTGGGAGCAAGTCCCCGAGCGCCATTCTGCAGAAGACATTGACCGAGTTTTAAAGCTTAAGCCTTAGTCGCTTCAAAATTAACTCGCTGTACATAACTAGAGTTTGTTTTTGATTACTTCGAATAACAGACTCTAGTTTTCTCATTTCAAATTGATCCTTCCGAAAGCAAGCTCACCTATTTAGATTTAGCTATTAAAGGCGGTTTAGGTATAAACTTGCGACATCATAATTCTAAAGGATGGTGCCATGTACCACGGTCATATCTATTTCCCTCTGCGCTTTGCAGAGCAAGCAGAAACACTGCGTCAGAAAATCCTCTCAGAGCGTAAAGATGTGTTAGAGACTTTCCCATTAATACAGCGTTTGGTTGGTCCGCATAAGATGCCGATGTTTGAGATTCACTTTGCGAACAAAGAGTCGGGCATTGTTGAATGGCTTGAAAAAGAACGCGGTGACATGTCGGTGCTTATTCACCCGGTAACAGGCGGTGAAGAAACGCTAGACCACACAGTACGTGCGACTTGGCTTGGCCGTGAGCTCGGTGTGTTTGAATATACATTAAGTAGCTAATTTAATTTGCGCCCGACGGTTTGTAGCTAACCAATGTTCTGAATAAACATAGCTGCTGTCGGGTGTATCAAAGCTCACTAATTTTCGAACGATTTCCTTATTAAATACCTAGCTTCTCCAGCTATTTCCGAGTAACAGCGATACCGCTACCGACACGCCTAATGCGATTAGGATATTAGGTAAGTAAAGACCCCAAATCGCGACACAAACCGCCACGGTTACCACAGCCCATAACAGTGTTTCTAAAATCCAAGTACCCATAAAATAACTCCTAACTAGATTGTGCGACTAGCATAACCAAGCAAGGGTAAACTTTTGGTCACCATAAAATAACCATTTGGGCAAATTGCTACAGTATGACTTTAACGATGAACTCATTGTTGTTGGTTTTATGAGTAAACTGCCAACCTTGGTTCTGACAAACGCGATCAATGAGCTCTAGTCCGATACCAAAAGAGGTTTGTTGTTCAGAGTCGTTTGCTAGGTTTTCATCTTCCAAACGGTTGGTTACCTCAAACTGATGTTCTGTCAGTGTGATGCTGATATCTCCGCTACCACCATGTTGAAATGCATTTCGGATTAAGTTGGTGAGTACAACCTCAGTTAACTCGCGCGGCAGAGTATGTTCTTCTTGCTCAACCTTGGTTTGAATGTCCACTTCTTTGTTTTTTAAAAGATAACGTTGGCTTTCGATAATGTTATTGAGCAGGGGAGTCAGCTTGATTTGCTCATAGTTGGTTTCCATCTCGTTATTACGGCTCATCCATAGCAGAGTTGTCACTAAGGCTTTCATGTTGGTGGCTGAGCGTTGGATTCGTGCGACGGCTCGTTGGCCGCTGTTGGGAATACTTTCAGACAACCGCACCAGCATATCGCCACTGGCTGAAATAGTGGCAATCGGTGTTCTTAATTCGTGGCTAGCTGCTCTTAAGAAAAAGCTCTCACGCTCATTGGCCTGACGCTCACCTTGTACGCTCTTAACAAGCTGTGAAGCCAACTGGTCGATTTCTTTGTATCGAAACTGAGTCAGCCCTTCAGTGTTGCCCACATCCAGAGATTCAGACCATTTTGATAGCGTAATAATCGGTTTGGTGACTCGATGTATCAGAAGGCGAATGATCAAAAATACCAAGAGTAAAAGGGCACCTATAGCGATAAAGGCGTTGTTAATTTGGTTCACTGAATCGGGTGGGTTCAGCTCGAATAGAGTCAAGTAAATCGCTTCATCATATTCCGAAATGATGTATAGCGCTTCTTCGCTACCTGATATCGGATGCTTGGCTGCGTAGAGGTACTGACCTGACTCGCTGTTCGATGAAAGCTCGTAGTGTTCATAAATTGCATCGTTATCAAATGCTTTCCAATCAAAAGCTTGTTGGAACTTAGTGGGCAGTTCCGAATAACTTAGAAAGGCTTGGAATGTCGGGTTTTGATAGTCTGGTAATTGCCCTGTTTCGATGTATTGTTGCTCTGCGACTTCCAACTCATATAAGAATCCATATTTTGCCGATTCATTGAGACCGATGTGATAGCTCTGAGACACCATCAAGCTGTAGATGGCTGTGAGTAATACGACGATGCCAAATAAGTAGAGGTAGATATCACGCTTGATACTGACTCGGTTCATGTTTGCCTGTTTCATGATGACTCCCCATGTAAGACAACACCAATCCCATGAACCGTGTGGATTAGCTTTGAATCAAAGGGCGCATCAACCACTTGTCGAAGCTTAAACAGGTGCGCTTTCATGCTATCAGAGCTTGGCATTTCGTCTTCCCATGCTTCCTCAAGCTTGGCTTTGCTCACCACGTTAGGGCTGTTTCGCACTAACATTACGAGCATTCGCCAACATACTGGCGAGAGCTTCAATAGCTTGCCGTCTCTAATGGCTTGGTGCTTGTCCAGGTCCAGTTTGAGGTCTGCCACGGACAATGAAGTCACTGAACCTTGAGAACGACGCACTAATGCCATCAACCGTACTTTCAGTTCTTCCATCGCAAAAGGCTTCACTAGATAGTCATCCGAACCTACTTCGAACCCCGCGATCTTGTCCTGTAGCGTGTCTCTTGCGGTCAACATTAGGATCGGTGTCGTGACACCTTGTTGGCGAAGTGATTGGCAGACATCAAGCCCGTCCATTTTCGGCATGTTGATGTCCGTCAAAATGATGTCATAACGCCCCTCTAACGCAAGGTTGAGCCCTGCGCAGCCATTGTAGGCAAAATCGAATTCGAAACCGTCGAGTTCCATATAGTCTGCAATGGCTTCTGCCAAGTCACTGTCGTCTTCAATCAGCAGGGCGTTAATGCTCATAAGTGTCCTTACTTTGTTTCTCGTTCTCTTTTCCAAGCCCAAATAGGCGGCTGAATAAGAAGCTGTAGTCGATAATTCCAATTTGGCGCATGCCATAACTGTTGGCACAGTTTAACGTAGCCGTGGAAATATACCTTAAATGGGTTCACAGAGTTGATTCTCGGGAACACGCCATATCTGACTTCTTCCTCTTCTTTAGCGAAGGTACCGAACATCTTGTCCCAAATAATGAAGATGCCTGCATAGTTCTTATCAAGATACTGCTTGTTGGTTGCGTGATGCACTCGGTGGTGTGAAGGCGTATTAAATACCGCTTCAACTGGGCGAGGCAAGCGTTTAACGGTTTCAGAGTGCAGCAGTGTTTGAAACAGTTGAACAAAGGTTTCACACATCAGAACCACAAACGGATTAAAGCCGAGCAGAATTAACGGCAAGTGGAAGAAGAACGGGAAGAACCAATCCAAAGGCCCAAAGCGGTAAGCGACCGAGATATTAAAGTAAGGCGAGCTATGGTGAACTGAGTGCGTTCCCCATGCTAAACCGTTGCTGTGCAAGAATCGGTGCTCCCAGTAGTACGCGAGATCGGCCAAGATCAAGCAACCCAGAATTGTCCAACCGGATATCGGTAGTTGAGTTAGGCTGAAATTCTCGTAGGCGTAAACAAACGCGCCGACATAGGCTAACCCGACAAAGAAAACGGTAACCAACAAGAAGAACAGAGTGACTAAGTTAGTCGCGCTGTCTCCCAACATATTCCAGCTGAGTTTTTTCTTAAAGGCATAGCGGATAAGCTCAAAGATAAACAGAGCCAGAGCAAGCAGCAGAAAATTATCATCTACCCAAGTTTCGGTTAGGATGATGCTCGTTTCTGTGAATGTTTGAGAGAGAAAATTCCCAATGCTATCCATAGTGAAATTCATAACTAAATCCTTTACTGATTGTTCTTATAATAGACGTATAACTCACTAGAATCTGGCAAACCATGCTGGTTCAGCTGGTGATGTTCTATAACCATATCCACTTCTTTTAGAATCGCGATACCTTCCCAAGCATGTGCTAGTTCTTGTTCAGTATGTTCGCCTTTACCTAGCAGAAGGGTGCCTTTGGATTTGCTTGGAATCTTAATTAATGGTTTTTTTTTATTTAATTTTGATTGCTGAGTCGGGAAGCCAATGGTGACAGTAGCCGTGCTGAAGTCGGAACTGATGTCCTGATAGATCACGACCACTTTCTGTTGCTGTGCGATCTCCTCATCTTTTGCTTCCAGGTTTTGGTAGAAATCGACCCACAGTTCAGGCACGTCCTCTAAAGGGATAGTCTTGCTCAAACCTTGCAGGTAAGTGGTATTTACAGTCGCCTGTTGTTTGACCTCTACGGACTTGTTTTTTGGCTGTTTGTCGATTGATGACTTGTTCGTTGATAACTCAGCGATTGGCTGCTCCGTCGATGCATCCGCAATCGCAGGCTGAATATGTAATAGCCCCCAGACAACACCAGTAATACCGACTGTCGTGAGTAATGAAGCGAATAATTTCATGCTCTTTCCTTGTTGTTCATTTTTCTTATCAAGGACAATAAAGGAGGCGAGGTAAACAAAAGGTAACCGAGCTAGTGACTAAGCGAGTCTGTCGTCTAATTTGTTAATACAGCAATTTGGGACACTTTTTTCCATGTTGGATTGGTAATACTGGCGCCATATTCATTTATGGGCTCAATAATGCTATTCAAACATCCCATCTCTCTGCTGACGATTATTCGGCTTAATCCATTAAAGGTCGCCGCGACTTGGTTAATGGTATTGGCTGAAAACGTGATGTTTATTCTGCTGCCACTGTTTATTGGTCACGCCATAGACGGAGTGCTAAACCAAAGCTTTCAGCCTTTGATGATGTTGGCACTGATTCTTTTTGTACTGGTGATCATCAGTGTCGTTCGCCGTTTTTACGATACCCGTGTGTATGGTGCTATTCGCGTAAAACTGGCAAACCTTGTTGAGCGTAACCTGCGCGGTTTGTCTATTTCGACCAAAGACGCCCGGCTAACCATGTCTCGTGAGCTGGTTGATTTCCTAGAAGATGATTTGCCTACTTTGATGACCGCGATAGTTCAGCTGGTCGCGACGGTGGTTATCCTCTCAACGTTTCACTTCTCATTGGCACTTTGCATGTTGTTTGCAGGGCTGTCGATTCTGGTTATCTACGGCGTATTCCACCGAACCTTTACACGACTCAATGGCCAATTTAACGACCAAGTTGAACAGCAGGTGAAACTACTGAGTGGTGTTCGCTTGTCAGCACTTCGTTGGCATTTTGAGCGCTTAAAACAGTGTGAAATCAAGCTTTCAGATACGGAAGCTGTTGTCTATGGGCTGATTTTTATCGTGTTGTTTGGCGCGGTCATCGGCAATTTATGGATGGTGAGTCAGCTTATCGAACCGACCGCTGGTCAAGTGTTCTCCATCGTTACTTATTCACTCGAGTTTGTTGAAACCGCAGTGATGCTACCAATCACGCTACAAACCCTTTCTCGTCTCACTGAAATCAGTCAGCGCCTTAATCACACCGCCACTCAACAGGTTACCAAGGAGATACCTCATGAAATTTAAAAAGCCACTTTCTGTATTAGTCGGTTGCGCAGCCATCTTTATCGCGTTGGTTGTTGTTGATGAATTGGAACCTGAAGCTACCCAGCCAGTGAAGAAAGAAGCCGTCCTTGCCCCAGTTTCAGTGTTAGAGGTGACACCATCACAGCATCAATCGACGTTAACGGTATTAGGTGTAACTGCTGCGCGTTGGCCTGTGCAGTTGAAAGCATCCAGTAGCGCACAGTTGAAATGGCTAGATGAAAGCGTTGAACCGGGGAATTTGGTTAACAAAGGCGATGTGTTAGCAAGGTTAGATACTAGCGCGGTTGATGCGAACTTGGCTCAGGCGTTGAGCTCATTGAAACAAGCAGAATTAGAATTGAAGCAAGCTAAGCATGAGCAAACGGTCGCGTTAAAAATGCTGAACCCGAAAACGAGTTCGTCTTTTGCTCGTAGAGAGCCTCAATTACTTGTAGCGAAAGCTAACCTACAACAAGCGAAACAGGCTTACCTGAGTGCACAGAAGTTGTTGGACGAATCAGTGATTACTGCGCCCTTTAATGCGGTGATCATGAAACGCCATATCAGTCCGAGAGAGTGGATAGAGGCGGGGCAAGTGACCTTTGAATTGGCTGCCAGTGATTCGATTGATATTGAGTTGCCGATTTCTGAAATGCATTGGCAACAAGTTCAAGCAGCCCTTACTGAGCCGAGTATCACAGTGGTGAACCGCTCTGGGGAGCAGTGGTCTGCAAAGGTGCGCTATGTGTCGCCGCAAGTTGACTCGGTCACTCGCCAAAGACAAGTCGTGTTGTCGGTTGAGGCGCCTTATCAAAGCAAGCCAAGATTGTTTCCAAATCAACAGGTTCAGGCTGTGGTTAATCTGGGGCTGAAGGATAACGTAGTCAGCGTGCCTTTAAGTGCGATGACACGAGACGGATATGTGTGGACGTTAGACACCAATGATCGTCTACGTAAAGAGTCGGTAACGCTTATTGGGCAAGGCAGCCAAGAGCTTGATATTCGCTTCAATGATCGCAGTGATAAGGCTCGTCGCGTGGTGCAGTATCCGCTTTCTTCGATGTTAATCGGCAAACAAGTCGCGCCTAGGTTCAATGGAATCCATTCTGAAGCTATGCTCGTGGGTAAATCTGATGTCACACAGATTAAGGAATCAAACCAATGAGTTGGATGACAAAATGGTTTATCAATAACCCTGTTGCTGCCAATTTGTTGATGATGGCGATTGTTATCAGTGGTGTGCTTGCGTTCGGACAATTGCGTGTCGAGTCGTTTCCACAAATCGCACCGTCTTCCATCAGTATCAGCGTTACTTACCCTGGCGGTACCGCGCAACAGATCGATGAGAGTGTTACGCAGAGAATCGAAGAGTCAATCAGCGGTATTGCAGGCATCAAACAGATCACCAGTCAGTCTAGTGCTGGGGTTTCTCAGGTCATGGTCCGTAAAACCAGTAGCACAGATTTAGACAAGCTGTTGGATGACATTCGTAATCAAGTTAACGCCATCAATGGCTTTCCCGTGCAAGCGGAAAGGCCGCAAGTCGTGCGAAACGAATTTACTAATTTAGCCGCGTTCGTGGTGGTGTCTGGGCCGAGAACCGATGACGAACTGCAACCCATCGCCAAGCAACTTGAACAAGCGCTAAAGAAGAATCCGCGTATCTCGAAGGTATCAAATTGGGGAACTCGCCCATCTCAATTGGTTATCGAGCCAGATCCAGACCAACTGAAAGCGTTAGGGTTGGGCTTAGAAGATCTCGCAGAGCTCGTTGAGCAGCGTTCACTTGAGACTCGTAGCGGTGAGCTGATTAGTGACAAAGGCCGAATGGTGATTCGTGGTGACGGATACGCCGATGATCTACAGAAGTTGAATCAGCTTGTTGTGATTTCAGGAAGCAACGGGAAAATACTACTGGGAGACATCGCCAAGTTAAGTCGTGGCTACCAATACAGTGGTTCTATCGTGCGTAACAACGGCTCTAACGCCATCGCATTATTGGTCAGCACGAGCCAAACCGACAATCTGCTTAAAGTCAGCGAAGCGATCAGTGAAACACTGGATGCGCAACGTGCAATTTTGCCGTCGGATATTGAGTTAAATACCATGGCTGACATGGCGCCTTACATTGAAGAGCAGCTATTTCGTTTGAGTGAGAATGCATGGCAAGGCTTATTGATCGTCGTAGTTCTACTTGGGATCTTTCTTGAAATCAGGCTCGCCTTTTGGGTCGCGATGGGCATTCCAATTGCGCTCACTGGAACGTTGGCAGCAATGCAGTTGTTCAACTACAGCATCAACGACATCACTCTATTTGGGTTTATCTTGGTTCTCGGTGTGCTGGTGGACGATGCAGTTGTTGTAGGTGAAGCGATACATGAAAAAAGGACGGGGAACGTCGGTTATTCTCCTAATATCAATGGTTTCTCAAATATAAACAGCCCCTCTGATATAAATGGAAAGACAGCCGCTTGGCAGGGCGTTAACTCAGTATCAGTGGCTACCGTGT
>NZ_JBFRVX010000567.1:0-1923 GCF_041475345.1 Vibrio sp. 10N.222.48.A3
CTGCGAAAGAGCAAGAGTGGGGCATCGCTGCAATGTTTCGTACGGCAAGTATTCCTTACGACACGTCAGGTGGCGACCAAACGGTTAGCTCTTTTGTTCCAATGCTATTTTTCAAGAACGACTATGTGTTCATTGATGGAACTGAGATGGGTGCTTACCTTTATCAACCCGATGACGAGAAATGGTCTCTTAATGCTATCTCTCGCATGCGCTTTATTGATATCCCTGCTTCTGAGCAGAATGAAATTGAAGGTGATACGGCTGACTTTGGTGCTCAACTGACTTACCAACTTGATGGGCCTTGGTCTGTCGAAACGGAGTTTATGAGTGACAGTGAATACAACTTCCACGGTAACTTACGAGCGAAAGCCAAGTATGAAACCGGAGACTGGGAGCTCACTCCGCGTGCGACACTGCGTTATAAAAGTGCGGATTTCAACAGCGAGTATTACTCAGCAGCGAGTGAAACCATCGGCGCAGGTGTGGACCTGAATGTCGGTGTAGAAGCCCGTTACCATGTGTTTTCGAACTTGTATTTATTGGGTTCAACCAGTGTGACTCGACTGGATGATAACGCCTATGACTCGTCGATTGTCGAAGACCGTTATCAAGGCGAACTTTACCTTGGTTTTGGCTTTTTCAACGATAAAACCAAAGCGCCAAAACCTAAGCTGAGCAATGCGCCGTATTTACGTGTCGCACACGGCTGGGCGACGCCATCGAATATTGGCGACATCATGAAGTTCAACAGAGAGAAAGACGAATACAACAACCAGTTGACCTCATTCTTCTATGGCCACCCGTTAACCGATGAGATCTTCGGTTTCCCATTGGACATCTACTTAACGCCAGGTATCGCGCATCACTGGAGTTCAGATGTTCAGTCAAGCAGCACCGAATACATTGTCGCAATTAAAGCGTATTACACTTTCGACTGGCCAACTCAATGGCGTGTTGGTGTGGCAGAAGGTATGTCTTACATCGATTCGCTGACTTACATCGAAGCGAAAGAGATGAAAGAGAAGGGTTATAACGGGAGCCACTTGCTTAATTATCTCGACTTTTCGTTCGACGTAAACGTAGGTGATTTAATGAGTAAGAATGACCTGAACAACTTATGGTTCGGCTATTCGTTGCATCACCGCTCTGCTATTTTTGAAAACGCCTCTCAGTTTGGTCGAATCAAAGGCGGCAGTAACTACAACACGGTTTATCTACAGTACGAGTTTTAAGCGCGTTTTTTAGCAGGCAGTTTATAACAGGCGTTTTTAGCGTTTAGTTTTTAACTGTGATTTTTGAAACATTCGGTTTGCGTTCGTCACGCTTCCATCGCTTTTACTAACGTGAGAGTGACTAATCAGCCTGATAGCAAAAGGTTTTCCCTTTGTTGTCAGGCTTTTTTGTTTGAGACTTGTGATATAATCGCGCGAGTTTAATAAGTACAAGAATAGGACACGCTTTGACTTCGTCTCCGGAAAAAGCAGATAACAACAAGAATGCAGCACAGCCAAGTTCTCCACAGAACGAAGCGAAATCAAATAAGCCTGCATCGAACCGACCTGCTAAACAATTAAATGCTGAACAAGCAAATGCCAAGAAAGCTGAACAGTCAGCGACAAAGACAAAATCATCTCAGAATAGCCCAGTATCTATTCGTAAAGCGCTCCACGAATGTATGATGCGTGATCGCTTCCGTTTGAGTAAGCGAATTACTGGCGCGAGTAAAATCAAGAACGAACAATCTAAGCACGCTGTCTTCGATGAGATTGCGTTAGATATTGCCAAGTCAATGATGACGGCAACTCAGCGTGCTGCGCAGAAACCAACCATCGAATACCCAGAGATTCTCCCAGTAAGCCAAAAGCGCGATGATATTGCGAAAGCCATTGCTGAAAACCAAGTAGTTATCGTGGCGGGTGAAAC
>NZ_JBFRVX010000568.1:0-4883 GCF_041475345.1 Vibrio sp. 10N.222.48.A3
GGCACAGCAAGCCCCCTGAAAGCCTTTAAAGCCAAAGATGGCATCCCAAACTGGGACGATATCGAGAAGCAAATTAAGGAATGGCAGCCAAATCTGATTGTGGTTGGCCTTCCTACCGACCTTCATGGTAAAGATCTAGCAGCTATTACACCCAGAGCGAAGAAATTCGCTAACCGTCTTAAAGGACGCTTTGGTGTGGATGTTGAACTGCATGATGAAAGACTTTCTACGACAGAAGCAAGGGCCGACCTTTTTGAAATGGGCGGCTATAAAGCGCTAAGTAAAGGTAACGTCGATAATCAATCAGCCGTTGTAATTCTAGAGAGCTGGTTTGAAGCACAATATGGCTAAGTTATTTATTTAGCAAACTCGAGCAAGCTTATGATCCCTTGCCATTTTAACTGCGTAATGGAGGAGCGATAAAGGAAAAGAACTTGGGAGTTCATATGAAAATTTTTCTAACAATATTCATAGCGTTATCTATAACGGCATGCAGCTCAATGGGAAGCGGTTCCGCGGGTTACGACGGTCAACAGTACCCGTCAAAAATCAAATTAGAAAAGGAGCGCGGTTACTCATATGATAACCATCGCTCCAACATGCACTCATCTAACATGTATTAAGTTATAAACGAATAAAACCCGCCACAGAAGCGGGTTTTGTGTTTATCAACAAAGCCGTGACTTAGCCCATATCAATCTTAACACCAGCCAACGCACCAGTTTCGTAGTCATCATCGCCACGTTTGGTCTTGAGCATTAAACGCAAGTCATTGGCAGAATCTGCACTATGGAATGCATCATCCTCGCTAATCTTGTCCGCAACCACTAAATCATACAAAGCTTGGTCAAAAGTCTGCATACCAATCTCTTTCGATTTGGCCATCGTTGCTTTTAACTCATGCAACTCACCACGACGAATCAAGTCAGATATACGAGGGCTATTTAGCAGAATTTCGAAGACACCATGACGACCATTGCCATTTTTATCGCGTATTAACTGCTGAGCGACCACACCACGCAGATTCATCGACAGATCAAACAGGAACTGTTCTTTCTGCTCTTTCGGCACCAAGTGAAGAATACGCTCTAGCGCCTGGTTAGCGTTATTGGCATGCAGGGTTGCCATACACAAGTGACCCGTTTCAGCAAAGGTCATCGCGTATTCCATGGTTTCACGACTACGGATTTCGCCAATCAAAATCATATCAGGGGCTTGGCGTAACGAGTTTTTAAGCGCGACTTCATAGCTTTCGGTGTCGAGTCCAACCTCTCGTTGAGTCACGATGCACTTTTTATGTTCGTGTACGAATTCAATCGGGTCTTCAACCGTCAAGATATGACCTGAACGATTGGTATTGCGATAGCCTGTCATCGCAGCCATCGAGGTCGATTTACCAGAGCCAGTCGCACCAACCACCAGCACAAGCCCGCGCTTAGCGATTGAAAGGTCTTGTAGTACGTAAGGAAGCTTTAATTGCTCAAAGGTAGGGATGTTAGTCTCGATGCGACGAATTACTGCTCCTGGCAGCTCTCGCTGAAAGAACGCACTGACACGAAAACGACCAAAATTACGAACGATAGCAAAATTAGCCTCACGCGTTTGCTTGTATTCATCTCGTCGATCTTGATCCATCATCGCATCAAGTAATTGAGCAACCTGAGCCGCATTCAGCTTCTCTCCTTGGGGGCGTAATTCACCATCCACACGAAAAAGGATTGGCGCATCGACAGTGATATAAAGATCCGACGCCTTTTGAGAGAGCATCCCTTCAAGAATTTGATTCAATTCCATTTTGTTCACCTTGATTAAAACATTGAGGTTTCAATTTCGATCTTTTTCTCGACCTCTTCCGAGTCAACCAAGCCTTGTGCCATCAGTTGTTTCGCGTTTTGCTCCATGGTCTGCATACCATGTGCCGCGCCCGTTTGAATAATCGAGTACATCTGCGCGACTTTATCTTCACGAATCAAGTTTCTGATTGCAGGTGTCGCCATCATGATTTCATGACAAGCGACACGACCACCACCGACACGCTTTAATAGTTTCTGGGCAATCACCGAACGTAACGATTCAGACAGCATCGAACGAACCATATCTTTGTCGCTACCCGGGAATACATCGATAATACGGTCTACGGTTTTTGCTGCAGAGCTAGTATGCAAAGTACCAAAAACTAGGTGACCAGTTTCTGCGGCCGTTAACGCTAAGCTGATCGTCTCTTGGTCACGAAGCTCACCTACAAGAATTACGTCCGGGTCTTCACGTAACGCACTGCGTAGCGCCGCTTTAAAGCTGTGCGTATCACGATGAACTTCACGCTGGTTAACCAGACATTTATTATTGGTGTGAACGAATTCAATTGGGTCTTCAATGGTCAAAATGTGTTTGTTGTGATTACGGTTTACATAATCAACCATCGCCGCCAAAGTTGTCGATTTACCAGACCCCGTAGGGCCAGTCACCAGCACTAAGCCTTTTTCATAATTGGCAATTTTTTCAAAAATATCAGGTGCGCCCAACTGCTCTAACGTTGGGATTTCTACAGGGATGGTTCGAAAGACCGCTGCGCACCCACGGGCTTGGTTAAAAGCATTAACACGGAATCGGCCAACATTGGGTAATTCAAAAGAGAAGTCGACTTCCAATTTTTCCTCAAACTCACCGCGCTGTGAGTCGTCCATGATCTCAAAAACTAAACGATGCACATCAGCATGACTCAAAGCTGGGATTCCAAGCTTCCTTACTTCACCATCTATACGTACCATTGGAGATACACCCGCAGAAAGATGTAGATCTGACGCGTTATGCTTTACACTAAAATCTAGTAACTCAGTGATATCCATTTATTTTCCCTTAAGTAAAGTCAGCTATGAGTAGTATTCAACAAAATATCGAACAAATCACCTCACAGATTCGTAGTGCTGAACAAAAGTGCGGACGAGCTCCAGACTCCGTGCAACTTTTAGCCGTCAGTAAAACTAAACCTATTGATGCGATTCTAGAAGCCGCACTCGGAGGTCAAGTTGCCTTTGGTGAAAACTATGTTCAAGAAGGTGTCGATAAAGTAAAACACTTTTCAGAACAACATTCTAACCTAAATTTAGAATGGCATTTTATTGGCCCAATCCAATCTAATAAAACTCGCCCTATTGCGGAAAGCTTCCAATGGGTGCATTCCGTTGATCGCGATAAGATCGCACAAAGGCTTCATGATCAGCGACCAAACGAGCTTCCACCTCTACAAGTGCTCATTCAAGTGAACACCAGTGGTGAAGATTCAAAATCAGGAACGTCAGAAGAAACAGTTTTTGCGCTCGCAGAGTTGATTTCGTCGCTCCCTAACCTCACTTTAAGAGGGTTGATGTCGATTCCCGCAAACGTATCTGACTATCAATCTCAGCTTAAGGCATTTTCTCAACTGGCAGAGCTTCAACAAAAGCTCGCAGCGAAGTATCCAGACATCGATACCCTTTCAATGGGTATGAGTGGTGATATGGATGCAGCCGTTGAGGCTGGTAGCACAATGGTTCGTATTGGAACGGCCATCTTTGGTGCTCGTGATTACGCGAATAACCGTAGTAAGTAACCAAGTACAAGTATTGATACAGCTTCGCTTGAACCGCGCAGCGACACGCTCAGGATTTTATATATGGAACATAAGAACATCGCCTTTATTGGGGCGGGAAACATGGTTCGCTCAATTGTAGCGGGCTTAGTCGCGAGTGGTTACCCAGCGCAAAAGATTACTGCTACAGCACCTTCAGACACCAGAAGGCTGCCGCTAGAGCAAGAGTACAGCATCAATACCACCAGCGATAATATTGCCGCAGCAGAGCAAGCAGACGTTATTGTGCTATCGGTGAAGCCACAAATGATGGCTGATGTATGTAAACCCTTACAAGGTATCGATTTCAGCAACAAACTGGTTATCTCAATTGCAGCGGGTATTAATGCGAATCGACTCAATGAGATGTTAAACTGCCAGCTGAACCTTGTTCGTGTGATGCCAAACACGCCATCGCTGCTTGGTAAAGGGATGAGCGGTCTTTATGCCGATTCAACGGTCAGCCAAAATGATAAAGACTTTGCTTCTCAGCTGATGCAAGCTGTAGGTGAAGTTAGCTGGGTTGAGCAAGAATCTGGGATTAATAACATCATTGCGGCGGCGGGCAGTGCTCCGGCTTACTTCTTCCTATTTATGGAAGCGATGCAAGCCGAAGCAATCAACCAAGGCTTCGACCAGGAAACCGCTCGTAAATTAGTGCAGCAGTCGGCATTAGGTGCGGCAGAGATGGTGGTTGCAAATCCAGACACAGAATTATCTACACTGCGTGAACAAGTGACTTCAAAAGGCGGCACAACCGCAGAAGCACTGCGCACGTTTAACGACCATCAACTTTCAGACATCGTAGCAAAAGCCATGCAAGCGGCGGTTGCTCGAGCTGAAGAGATGGAAAAACTGTTTTAATACTAATTACAGTAAAAAAGCATTTTGTCGCTCGGGTTATATCTAAGCGGCAAGTAAATCCGAAAAAGGAAACAATATGAACTCGATGAGCTTTCTGATCTCGACCGTTTTTGATCTTTACATCATGGTTGTGATCTTGCGTATCTGGCTACAAGCATCACGTGCAGATTTCTACAACCCATTCTCACAATTTATCGTAAAAGCGACACAACCGGTTGTTGCACCACTACGCCGAGTAATTCCATCAATCGGCAGCCTTGATCTTGCGACGGTTGTTTTCGCTTATGTGCTATGTGTACTTAAGTTCGTCGCTCTAAATCTGATTATCTCTGGCGGTGCGGCTGTATTTGACATCAGCTTCCTGATATTTGGAGCGCTATCTCTGCTTAAAGCGGCTGGTGGTTTGATCTTC
>NZ_JBFRVX010000569.1:0-13274 GCF_041475345.1 Vibrio sp. 10N.222.48.A3
GCTGTAAGAGTGCATAGGTTTCTGGAATAACATCCCCTTTGTGCTCAATGGCTTCAAAGTTGGCAATTTTGTCCGAAGTAATTTGTTGAGCATCAAGAGTTAGATCGTAACGCTTAAGGATCTCTTGAGTCACTTTTCGCGATGGCATCCCACCAAGTTGATCGAGCCACTCTTTGTCGTAGGGAATACCAAACTTCTGACAAGTTTGTTCCCATGCATGAGCGTGTGCAACCATAGAATTGACCAGAGTCCCATCGAGATCAAAAATAATTCCTTTATATTTATCTAACTTTGGCATAGTCAATCTCTCATATTGTTTTGAGACTCATACTACTAATCACCATACATAAAACCTATTCATGATCGTCTTAATATGATCTTATTCAACAATCCGACAATTAAACGAATTGATGCAATAAAAGCCGTTGTTTTACTATTGAAATCATATTTTGAACACATCTCACCCATTTTTACTTAAACCAAGTAGAGTTGCATAAATTGAAGATGATATAGTCCACGAAAATCAAATACCTTGGACACGACCATGCATTCTAGCGACATCATCAAATTGGCAAATTTAGGCGTTAATATCGAAATTTCAAAAGACTCTTCATTACATCCTTCTGATGCGTTGGAAGTGGTAAAGATTGTTGCTGAAATCGGTAGCCAAATCGTCATCAAGAAGAAATACCACACGGACTACCTGATTCAGATGGCTGAAGTGGGCCGTGATCATGTGACGATCGCTGTTTAAGAACCGCCACTATTTCGAAATTGACATAACCTCAGCTTCAGCAGTTTAGAGCGACATGTTGATATAAAAATGCAGCATATTGGGGGCAATATGCTGCATTTTCTCTTTTCGTTATGAGCATCGAGAACGCAAAGAGAAACTGGTTAATTATTCTAGGTAGAGTTAGTGGTCAAACAATCTCGGAACACCCGTTTGAACACAAACTTCATTCAAACGTTTTTGTGCCGTCAGTATATTCTCTTTCCAGCGTTCATCTTGAGCCCACATCTCGATCACGAGTGGTACAACGCACTCAGTCTCTTTCAACGTTTCAAAAATAGCATTGAAGTCAACTTCGCCATCACCAATCACTAAGTCTCGAAACTGCCCTTTGTACTCGTCAGTCACTTTATAAGTGTCTTTGAGGTGGATCTGAGTGATATGAGGCTTACTCAGTTTTAGCTCCGTCACTATGTCGTAATTCCAACCAGAGATATTGCCCACATCAGGATACGCCGTGAAATACGGTGAATTAACTTCGCGACTCAGCACTTCGAACTTACTCAAAGAGTTCAAGTAATCGGTGTCCATTATTTCCACAGCAAGCATTACGCCCGCTCTTTCCGCCAACTGCGCCGAAAGCTTCATGCCTTCAATGAACCTATGGTTAGTCACTTTATCAGCAGGTTCGTAGTAAACGTCATAGCCAGCCAGTTGGATGGTACGAATACCCAACTTATAAGCCAACGAGATCGCTTTCTCCATATGGATAACCGCTTGTTCACGAACCGCCGGATCTGCTGAACCGAATGGGAACTTACGATGCGCGCTTAAACACATGGATTGCAGCGGTACGCCGTGCTTTTCACAAAGACGACGCAAGGCATACACTTCTTCGTCATTCCAATCTAGTCGACTGCGACGCTCGTCTGATTCGTCTACCGATATCTCAAGAAAATCAAAGCCGAGTTCTTTGGTTTGCTTAAGTTTATCTTCCCAGCTGAGTTCGTTAGGTAGGGCCTTTTCATAAAGCCCTACACGGTGGCGTAACAAGTTTTGATACATAACGCCTCCTAGTTCCAGTAGCGATCGATCTGAGCTTTTAGTGCTTCTGCTGTTTCTTTACCTTTGTCACCCGCAAGTGCGCGACCCGCGATAAAGGTTTTCGCCTTAATGCCTTCAAATAGGTATAGGTCTTCAGGCACGATGCCACCTGTGATAGAAAGCTCGATACCCATTTCAGACAATGCACGCATCTTCACGAGATCTTCTTCAGTCCAGCCCACACCAGCTAATTCAGCGTCACGAGAACGGTGATAGATAGCTTGAGAGATACCTAGGTCGACCCAAGATTGAGCATCGTCCATTGTCCAGTTACCATAAATTTCGATTTGGATTTCACCGTTAAATTCATCAGCGACTTTCTTACATGCACCAATGGTTGCGATGTGTGCAGCAGCAGAAACGGTAATCCAATCAGCGCCCGCTTCGAATGCCATACGAGCCAAAATAGCACCGCCATCGGTGGTTTTCATATCGCATACAAGGATATGGTCTGGGTGGTTTTTACGAAGCGTAGAAACCGCCGTCATGCCTTCTGCGAAAGCCAAAATAGTGCCCACTTCAATCACATCAACGAAGCTTTCAACGTTGTTTGCCACTTCAATTGCTGCAGGAAGATTTGTTTGGTCTAGGGCGATCTGAATCATTGGTTTAGTCATGTTGTTATCCTTTAATTTGTTCACGTATTAGACGGGCTAAGCCATCATGGTTGTTATCTGTTGAGCACACGCATTGAACGTGTGACTTGACGATGTCATCAGCATTGAGCATCGCTACGCCTAACCCGGCGTACTTGAGCATGGAAATGTCATTGTGGTTATCACCGACGGCAATGACGTCATCGGCTTGATAACCGAGTTCTGCGATGTATTCAGCAAGGCGTAGGCCCTTACTGTTACCTTTCGCAGCAAAGTCGATTCGGTTTGACCAAGAGCGCTCACCGTTGAAGTTCTCTTCTATCCATGGGTGTTGCATTAAACGGTCTACTGAGTCTTGGCTACCTTCCACCACAAACTTCCAAACGTGTTCGGCTTGCTGAGCCGTTTCAATGAATGATTCCACTTGGTAAATTTGAGGGCGATGTTGCTCTGGTGCCGTTTCTGCCCAACTTTCCAATGCCAACATGTAGGCAAATGGGTTGTAGTGTGAGTACGTCATGGCATGCGTGATGTACATGACCATTTTGAGCTGAAACTCTTCTGCCATATCGATGAAGGTCAGTGCTTTGTCTTTATCTATCGCGTTTTGAGTCAGTACCGTTTCAGTTTGATAGTCGTAAACATAAGTGCCGTTACAGCAGATGATTGGCGTATCTAACCCCAATTCGTAGTAATAAGGTCGTGCTGCTGTGTGGTGTCGACCAGTCACAATCACGACATGACAACTTTGTTTGGCTTCTTGGATCGCCTTTTTCAGTTCTGGATGAATCGTGTGATCATCCTTTAACACGGTTCCATCGAGATCTAACGCCAGCACTTTATACATAGAGTCCTCTCACTTATTCCCTGAAGTCGGGCCTAATCAATATTGAAACTACTTAGAGTCGAAGCTCGTTAAACGGCTTACTTAAACGAACAACCGATTTACTGTTGGCCGTAATAAGCATTTTCACCGTGCTTACGTAAGTAGTGTTTGTCGGATAGTTCTGGCTGAATTTTGATACCGCTATTCAAGGTGCGGGTTGCCAAGGCCATTGCAGAAACTTCTTCTAATACCACCGCGTTGTGAACCGCATCGTTGGCATCTTTGCCCCAAGAGAAAGGTGCATGTCCTGCAACAATCACGCTGGGAACGGCCATTGGATCGATTCGACGCTGCTTGAACTCTTCAATGATCACCAAGCCGGTATTTTTCTCGTACTCTTTAGCAATTTCAGAGTGAGACAATCGACGAGTACATGGGATGTCACCGTAGAAATAGTCAGCATGAGTAGTACCCAAGGCCGGAATATCGATACCAGCTTGTGCCCAAATTGTGGCACTGCGTGAATGCGTGTGAACAATGCCACTCACTTCCGGGAAAGCTTTATAAAGCTCTAAATGAGTTGCGGTATCACTTGAAGGATTAAGTTTCCCTTCAACAATGTTGCCTTCTAGATCGACGACCACCATATCTTCAGCTGTCATATCGCAGTATTCGACACCTGATGGCTTAATCGCTATCACGCCATTAGTACGGTCAAACTCAGAGACATTGCCCCAAGTGAATGTCACCAAACGATACTTCGGAAGCTGCAAATTGGCTTCTAAGACGCGTTGTTTCAGTTGGCTATATATAGACATAGTTGTCTCCTTACGCTGCTTCCGCTTGCAGTAACGCAGCATCAATTAAACGCGCCACTTCTTCTGGGCTTTTGCATGCGCGAAGTTTTGAGAAATCTTCATCGAACTCAATCAAGTTCGCCACTTGCATGGTACCGTCGATGTGTTCTTCTGAATCTTTACCCGCTAGCGTGATCAGTACATCAACTGGCTCATCAACACCTTCAAACGTAATGGGCGTTTCAAGCACGGTTAACGCAAACCCGGTACGAATCACACCATCTTCAGGCCGGCAATGAGGCAGAGCGAACGCATCGTGAATACAGATATAAGGGCCTTCTTCACCAATCGCTTTGGTAATCGCGTCGTAGTAACGCTCTTCAGCAACACCGGCTTTAACCAATGCGTCAGTACCTAGCTTGATCGCCGCTTTCCAGTCAGTTGCTTTTGCGTTCAGTAGGATAGAGTTATTCTTGATAAGAGATTCTTTTAAGTTCATGTTATTGCTCACTTATATAATTGTTTTTATTGGCTCAGCAGTGCGATACCACTGAGCCGTTTATCATTATTTGTGGAAGTTGTTCTCGATGATGGAAACAAGCTCGTCGCCGAAAGTTTTCACCATAATCATGTTCTTAACCGCTAACTGTTGCTTACCTTCCGGCAGACCCGTAATCTTCGCTGCAAGCGCAACCGAAGTAACGATGATGTCGAATGAACCAAGGTGCGATTTGTAATCAGTGATAGCGCTGTTAAAGGTCGAACTAGGAATGCCTTTCTTGTCCAAGTACTCTTTGATTTTCTTAGAGCACATCATTGAAGAACCTTGCCCTGAACCACAGCACACTAAGACACGAACCGGTTTCTGGTCAGCTGCTGGTGAGACTCGATTTTCGGATGTTGTAGAAGCTGCCGTTGCAGAAGCTGAAGGAGCTTGAGCAGTTGCTGTTGATTGTTGTGGTACTGCGACTTCAACCTCAATGCCCTCAGGTGTTACTGCGGTCATTGTTTCAGCGGCAGCTTCTGCGTCTTCTTCAGCTCGTAGTTGTTTAGAAGCGAAGTACATGTAGACACCAGCTAAAGCCAAAATCCCGAAGAAGAACATGTTAGAGCTCGAAATACCTTGCATGATAGGTGGGAAGACGAGAGCCCAGTCAGCCATACCCATCCAGCCATTAAACTCTGCTCCCGATTGAGCAAAGATATGAATTGCCCAAGCAGAACCAACCACCTCGATGATGCCCATCACGAAACAGATCTTCATTACCGCTTTCCAACCACCGAAGTGGTTCGCAAACACACCAATCGTCGCGTTCGAGAAGAACATTGGGATAAAGCCAGGAATGATCATGATAGGAGAATCAAAGGCTAACATTGCAAGAACGGCTGTGAATTGACCAACAGCGCCCCACATGAAACCGAACACCATTGCATTTGGAGAGTATGCGTAGATAGCCGCACAATCGATTGCTAACACAGCGTTAGGAATAAGGCGTTGAGAAATACCATTAAATGCCTCAGACAATTCCGCTACGAACATACGGACGCCGGTGACGATAACTTGAATAGCCACTGCGAATTTCAACCCAGTTTCGAAAATATAGATAAACCAGTGTGTTTTTCCTGCCATGTCTTGAAGGTTATCAAGACCAAATGAAAGAAGAATAATGCCGAAGAAAGCAGTCATGACTAGCGTTGTCGCTGCGATACTGTCGTGGAAAATGTGTAACCATTTAGGCAGTTTGATGTGGTCAACGCTGTCATTTTTGTCGCCAAGCTTAGGAGCAACCTTTGTCGCTACCCATGACGCAAACTGTTGTTGGTGACCAATAGAGAAACCCGCCCCGCCAGTAACCTCTTGGGTAGGCTTGAACATGATGTTAGACGAGATACCCCAGTACAACGCCATCAATATTGCTGAATAGATGATGGTTTCCCACATACCTGCACCAAGCACGAAGTAGAAAACAGCAATGAGGCCAGCTTGTTGGAACATGATATGTCCCGTAAGCATGATGGTTCTGATGCCCGTGATGCGGCGGAAGGCAACAAGAAGAATATTGAGACCAAGTGCCAGTAATACGGCATATCCAACCCAAGAATAATTGTCTCCCATGGTCTCCATGGTAGACATCATGGTTGTGTACGGATCTATCACTGACCCCGTCAATCCATGAATCTCACTCATTTTCAGAATCACTGGTTTGAAACCCGCTACCAATGTTCCTGCACCTACCTGCACTATCATGAAACCAACGATGGTTTTGATAGAGCCGGAGATAATAGTTGTTGCGTCACGCTTGAGTAGAATGTAACCCAGACAAGTAACAAGACCGAGTAGCAAAGGTGCTTTGGTCATTACCTGACTGTAAAAAATATAGAAAATATCGTATAAGAATTCCATATCTTTACCCCTGATTAATTTTAATTTTAATGGTATGTAGGATGTGATGATGTCTATTTTTGCTCACGAATTAGACTTTACCAATCAAAAGTAATCATTCAATGCTCACTTGTGATTACTTTGATTTATATCAATTAACCACACCCAGAATGTGCCTAATTGAGCTTCGGATCACACCAAAAAACAACAAATCAAATAAAATCAATAACTTATAAATCATTGTGATTAAGATCTAGTTTTTATAGCAATGTAGTTTGACAATCATGATGGTGATTATTAGAATCAAAACAAATCAAAAGTAATCATCAAATTGTCACAACGACATAAAGAGTGATAAATATGAATGAAGTACAAAGACATAACGGCATCGTGTCGCTATTAGAAGATATGCAGACAATAAACGTCTCACATATTATTGATAAATTTAGTGTTTCACCTGCTACTGCAAGACGTGACATCGCTAAATTAGATGAAGTTGGCCGACTTAGAAAAGTTCGAAATGGCGCTGAGCGAGTAGAGAATCAGAAGAGAAAGTGGTCACCACTCAATATCAACAGCACTGAGTTCTATGAAGAGAAAGCAGAGATTGCGCAAGCAGCAGCAGGACTTTGCGAGGCTGGAGATACAGTTGTGATCAACTGTGGTTCTACTGCGTTCCTACTTGGACAACAGTTATGTGGGGAAGATGTACAGATCGTAACGAACTACTTCCCACTCGCAAGCTACTTGATCAACGAAGATCATGACGATGTCATCATCATTGGCGGTCAATACAACAAAGCGCAGAACATCTTTTTAAATCCCGCGCCCAATTCACTGGGAGGCTATGCTGGAAACTGGATGTTTACCTCTGGTAAAGGCTTAACCGATGCTGGCCTCTACAAAGCCGACATGTTAACTGCTGTAGCAGAGCAGCAAATGCTTGAACAGGTCGATAAACTCGTTGTTGTTGTCGACAGTTCAAAGGTTGGACAACGTACCGGAATGCTCTTTTGCAGCACCAAGCAAATAGACATCGTCATCACTGGTAAAGATGCCAACCCCGAAGTCGTCAAGCGGATTGAAGCTCAAGGGACGCAAGTCATCCTAGTTTAAATCGAAGGGCTAACTAGCCCACCAATAATAATAAATTTAGCTCAGTGCCTTAATCAAAATTAAGGCGCTCGGCTCCCTACATCCAAAATTAATCAAATTATTGAAATAAAAGGTATTATCATGAGCAACGTAAACGAAATCACTCGCGAGTCTTGGATCCTAAATACATTCCCTGAGTGGGGCACATGGTTAAATGAAGAGATCGAGCAAACCGTCGTGCAACCGAATACATTTTCTATGTGGTGGCTTGGCTGTACAGGTATTTGGCTAAAATCAGAAGGTGGTGCAAACCTATCAATGGACTTCTGGTGTGGTACTGGTAAAAAAACACAAGCTGTTCAAAAAATGAAAAACCAGCACCAAATGATGCGTATGGGCGGTGTTGAAGCACTTCAGCCAAACCTACGTACTGCAATCTTCCCATTGGACCCTTTCGCTATTAAAGAGATCGATGCGGTTATGGCATCTCATGATCACGGCGACCACATTGACATCAACGTTGCTGCAGCCGTTCTACAAAACTGTGGCGAGCACGTTAAATTCATTGGTCCTAAAGCGTGTGTTGATTTATGGATGAAATGGGGTGTGCCAGAAGATCGTTGTGTTATCGCGAAAGTTGGCGACGAGATTAAGATCAAAGACGTCAATATTAAGGTTCTTGATGCATTCGACCGTACTGCTCTAGTGACACTTCCTGAAGGCACTTCTTCTTTAGACACTGATATCTTAGGTGGCATGGACGATCGTGCAGTGAACTACCTAGTAGAAACGACAGGCGGTTCAGTTTACCACTCTGGTGATTCTCACTACTCAAACTACTACGCTAAGCACGGTAATGACCACAAGATCGACGTTGCACTGCTTTCTTACGGTGAAAACCCACGTGGCGTAACTGACAAAATGACGTCTTCAGACATTTTACGTGCCGCTGAATCTTTGGATTGTGAAGTCGTTGTTCCTTTCCACCACGATATCTGGGCTAACTTCCAAAATGACCCACGTGAAATTGAAATGCTGTGGAACATGAAGAAAGAACGTCTGCAATACGGCTTCGCACCTTTCTTCTGGCAAGTCGGTGGCCGATACACTTACCCTACAGATAAAAGTCGCATGCACTACCAACACTTCCGTGGTTTTGCAGATATCTTTAAAAATGACCCAGAACTGCCATACCGCGCATTCTTGTAATCATTAGTACCAACATTAACTAGGGAGCGATTCGCTCCCTTTTTTAATCATCGAATAAGGATATTGATATGGTATTACGCGAATTTAAGGAGCATTTCAAACGTGGCGATTTAGAATCAGCAATTGCCGTAAACTCTCCAAACAATGATGGCTATTACTTGATGGTTCTAAGCAGCAAGTGGGGAATAAATAGTTTCTTAGAGTCCGACCGAAAGCTGAAACCAAGGGTATTCAAGACCCAACAAGCTCTACTAAATGCGGCAAAATCAATTGGCTTCAGTCATCAATCAGTCGATATGCAAAATTTCTAGAGCCTTCTGCCTCCTGCTCTATCAAATGCTCCCCTTCGTCTATCTAAATAATTCTAATAAAGCAAGAACAGCCCTTCATAACCGCCAATATGAATTTCAGTCACATACTCTCCGATGTTGCCGTTTTCATCGACAGGCTTCATCGGCACGTCCAATACAATCATCAGCTTCTCTGCCTCATAAAAGCTCGAATTCTTACCGTGGAAATCCGTGCGGTACAACACACGACCATTGCTGAACTCTCTCGCTAACACCATATCTTCAGGGCCACCCGCGGCCACCTGATTTTTAGATTGATACATAAAGTACGTGAACGTAGGTAGAACGTGAGTCATACCATTAGGCAGATCAGCATGCACCACTTCACTCATCGATGAATCACCAACGATGGTGTAGTCTGCGGGTTGAGGTGTCGTTGTCGACAACATCAAAGGAATTGGCTCAAATCCCTGTAGGGCCTGATGACTCGCCTCTCCCAAATCAACGGCTAATAACGAACTTGGTTGATAAGCGATATTTTTAGGGACACCACTTTGCCAGAAAGTGTCTGCAGTCGTGTTATCACTCCCATAGACGTAACTATTGTTCCACTGATTAAAATAGCTGTGTTGAGCATGTCGATTGAGGTGGTAAATCGCTAGGGTCGAGTATTGGTCTTTCTTCCAATTCTCTTCACTATTTCCTAGATATTGGACTCGCCCGTAACGCGTTGTCGCCTGAAAAATAACTCTTTGTCCATTGTAGGCGAGCGCAGAATTATCCCAGAACTTAGAGATCCCCGAGTAACCACTAAATCCAGTAGACGGAAAAATGTAATGCTCTCTCAGATACAAAGACCCGGCTTCGCTAAGATGAGACTGCCCATTTCGACCCAGCAAGTTCGCCATACCAATGTTCAACCCAATAGACGCATCACTTTCTAAAACAGATAGATTTTGGAGAAACGCTGAAAATTGTTGCTTGTAGAGATCATCCGCTTGATTTGAACCCGCAACAGATCCTAACTCTTGAACATGTCCGCCAGAATGGACATAGAACTGGTTCGAGCCAATGAGTTTATTTGTGTCGTCGTTGTATGCACCATTCAAACCTTGGCTTGCCCAGCTTTGCTTGTAGTAGCGATGAATGGCCAATAAATAATCCGCGTTTGCGACGTTCGTTAACGACCAAGATGAATTCGTGCTCCACATTCGACCAAATGGCACCACTCTTGATTCCCAACGAAAACGCGCTGTCGCATTCTTATTGGTTCGATTTCGATACTCGCTTGGCGACAAGTAGTTATCGCCATTCAGGTCTGCAGACACGTCAAAGCCACGAATTTTTCGCCATTGGCTGATAGCATTGCCATCCGGAGTTGTGGTCGGAGCGTCGGTTAACTTAACGGTTGGAAAGCTATTTTTGAGTTTTACTTCTTTTAACCGCGGCCTGTCGTCTGCGTTCTCACTTTGCCAACGAACTCTCACAACGTATAAACGGCCACCCTCTCTCAAAAAGGTTGAACCAAAATACTGGCCGCCACCATAACTCACCCCACTGCCATCATGAGTTGTGGCTCTTACCCAGTTACCCGGAAGGTTCCAAATCACCGATTGGTTTCTGGTCATATTGAGCGTTTTGTCTTTCTTTACATCGAGCCTTTCCCACTGTGAAACCCTTCCGTGAGAGTCAATAGCTGTTGGGTATTCAATCCAGAATTCGCCGCTGACAGCAAACTGTGAGAACTTAAAGGTCAGACGTTCGAACTGTTCAGCATGATAGACATACAAAGCCCCGCCCTGTTCGAAATTCTCAAACACATCAGCATCCCAAGGAGGCTCTTGATACAGCCAAAAGCCCGCATGATCTTCACTGGCTGTATAGCCCAAGGTCATAGGCTTTCCACTTAAGAGAGTATTTTCACCGTGGGTGTTATCAACTTCTGCAAGCACTGTATCTTCAGAAAAATGGAGAAAGAAGTCTTCAAAATCAACGCCATGTAATTCTGCGTTATTACGAAGGTCATTCTCCAACCAACCAGAATTGAGCTCCATTTTTTGGTTATACATATACCCAATTGTCGTAGCTCGCTTATTGTCGGTTTTATCTGCATAAGAGCCAAATACGAGGTCACTGTTCGCAATTTCCCAATCAATGACAGCATTCGCAGACATTGGGGAGCCCGAAAGATCAGCGCCGGATTCATGTTGCCCTGGCAGTACAATCGCTGTACCAACAGCAAAAGAATAGCCGGTAATTAAATATGAAAGAATGAGTGTGAGCAGCCCAGAAATGTAAGTTTTCATGATTCAAACTTCCTAATCGATACTATTGCCAATCAAAATACCTCATTCAAAATCAACATATTACGCGTCAAATTAGGGAGCAATGTAAGAAAAAAGTATCGTCTAGAAAAGTTCATAGTTCAAGCGTTAAGCCCCCCGGTTCGACGAGCATTTAAGTGTGCCATCGAATGCCCGAATGAAGACAATCTGAAACTACCGCCAGCTTAAAAGGGAAATGACAGCTTCACCTCTAAGGTCATTTGAGTTCGGGATGAAATGATTATGTTGGTCGTTATAAAAACCAAATGAGAGGGGGATTAGGCTTGCTGTGTCAGTATCAATCGATGAAAACCACCTACGGATGTAAGTGGTTTTTGCCGGAATAAATAGAAGGGATATATTTAGGTGCTTGAGTCGCTTTAACTAGATTTTGTCTACCTTAACAACCTCATCGTTAAATTTAATGTATTCCACATTGGAAATCTTGTCCGTTCCAATCGATTTACCAGAAATTTTTGTCACACCACCAGCCAGCTTTTCAATCGAATAATCGTTTTTGTTACCATTAATCTTCAATACATCGGTACCATCAGATCCATCGAAAGTGTTGTTAGCAGAATTCCCCTCAAAATAATTATCCTGAGGATTTCCAAGTATATCTAAAGCCTCAGAACCTACGATTTTCAAATTTTTAATATATTGAGATTTAAAGGTGTACTTTTCTTTATCATCAGAAGAAATTTGGATCTTAAATGTATTATTTAAAGACGGATTCGCTTTCAAATACGTATCGACCTTTGCACTATCAATCCTTGCCGTATATTGATGATATTCAGGCAAGAATTCTTTGACGATAGCAAAACCAGTACTATCACTAGGCAAAGTTTCTCGGGTAACGTAACGGTAGTTATCCATTCCTCCAAACTCTGAATTAAACCCACCATACATTCCGTAATACGTGTCTGCTAGTGCGGCAAAATACTCGTGAGAAAAGGTTTGCCCCATCTTATACTGCTCAGGCATTCCTAGGTCTTTACCTATATCGTCACCGCCCCAATCGCCATCCCATTGTTCTTCACGTTTTTCATCAAGAGTTGCGCCTGCTGCTTGTGGACTCCAAATGGAACTTTTAGCCACATAATCTTTGCTAGTGTCTTTATCCTCGTAAACATATAAGCCTGTTGTGCTGTCATACCGATAATCTTTGAAAATACTCAAGCTATGGGCAGTAATTCTTTTTTGCAATCCGCCTTTGCTACCATCACCGGTCAAAGGGGCAATTCCTTGAGCTTGAGTTATATGAAGAATTTCTTCTATTGAAGCATCTCTTTTACCTACATTGGTAACGGAATTATAACCAGTGAAATACTCTGTCTCACCAACGTATGTCGTTTCGTTATAACCAAGCGCTTGGCTATGAACAAACCAACCATATTTTTTGAATAGATCATTATCTGAAGCTATCAGCTGCAGGTAGTTATCAGCTGTAGCTGAGGCAAGTTTAGGCTCACGCGCTTTCAACAACCTCAGTAGCTCTTGCTGAAGATTACCAATATCACCTTCTGACGATGCCATAAGAAGCGTACCCTGACGCTGACTTATCGATTTAAAGACATCAAGCTTACTCAGTTCTGTATTCGCTCCATTTTCGGACAGAAGAGAAGTCCACACACCAATGGCTTGACGCAGATCCTCATCACTACCTTTTGTCGCAAGAATGGTAATACTAATACTTGAATCTGAGCGTAACGGTATTTTAATAAAGTAATCAAAACCTGCATCTTTCGCTATCTGGTAGTTACTTGGGAATACCGTATTAAAAGCACTGTCGACATTGTAATTGGTGATCAAACTCGATTCGCTTGGCAAGGTATATCCGGGAGGAGGGGTAGGCTTAGGAGTGGTGGCGGCGGTACTCTTACTATCGCTACCACATGCTGAAAGCAAAGGTAAAAT
>NZ_JBFRVX010000570.1:0-4159 GCF_041475345.1 Vibrio sp. 10N.222.48.A3
GATAAATCTATGGATTAAAAAAAACGATTGCGGGTAATTCTTCACATAGTTATTCACAGAAAAGGTGAATAAATGTGGTCTATGTCTCACTCTTGTGTGGGTAACTAAGATTTGAGCAAAACTTATCCATATTCGTAGTTATTATTCATAAATATAGCGCTTGTCACGTCACTAAGTTTGCTCCGATTGGGGATATGTGGAAAAATCAGTGTAATTAAAAATTTAGATAGAGGTTGGCCAGTGATAGATGGCGATGGTTACCGATTAAATGTTGGTATTGTAATCTGTAACAACCATGGTCAGGTCTTCTGGGCTAAACGATACGGGCAACATTCATGGCAATTCCCTCAAGGGGGAATAGATGAAGGTGAAACTCCGGAACAGGCAATGTACCGCGAGTTATATGAAGAGGTTGGCCTTACTAAAAAGGATGTAAAGATCGTCGCGACAAGTCGTCATTGGTTACGCTATAAGCTGCCCAAACGACTGGTTCGGTGGGATTCTAAACCTGTCTGTATTGGACAAAAACAGAAGTGGTTTCTTTTACGCTTAGATTGCGATGAATCGCATATCAATATGCAGCGTGGAAGCACACCTGAGTTTGATGGTTGGCGTTGGGTGAGTTACTGGTACCCAGTTCGACAAGTTGTATCTTTCAAGCGAGATGTTTACCGTCGAGCGATGAAAGAATTCGCATCTTTAGCAATGCCGTTTAAAGAGCGAAAAACAAAAGGAAAGCGCAAATTGCGTAGAGGTTAAGCATGCTCAGCCAACTAAGGGAAATAGTTGAACACGTATCAAGAGTTGAAGATGTGTCGACGGCTCTTGATATTTTGGTTAAAGAGACATGCAGCGCGATGCAGACGGAATGTTGCACCGTGTATTTGGCAAATAATGATATGCAGCGTCTTGAGTTGATGGCAACTCAAGGCCTGATCTTCAAAGGCAATAGTATTCACATTGGTTTTGACGAAGGTTTGGTTGGCCTTGTTAAAAGAAGTGCTGAACCTATTAACCTTGCACAGGCGTCTGCTCACCCTGCTTATAAGTTTTTTCCCGAGCTTGGAGAAAAGGTTTATCACTCTTTTCTCGGCACTCCGATTATCTATCGCAAGCAAGTGCTTGGCGTATTGGTCATTCAACAGAAGTCCCCCCGTTTATTCAGTGAGATGGAAGAATCCTTCCTTGTTACACTCTCAGCACAACTTGCGGTTATTGTGGCGCATGCCCAAACTCAAGGCCATTGGCTGTTAGAGCAACAGAAGCTACCTGCGACCAAAGGTATTGCAGCTTCATCGGGTGTGGCGATTGGTGACTTATGGTGGGACAACACTCAGCCTGAACTCACCGATGTTTACCCTGCTTCGACGCTCAATGTTGAAAGGGAGCATGAGCTGTTGGCAGTCGCTGTCGAAAATGCTCTCAATGATTTTAAGCGAATGCGAAAGCGTTTAGATAGTGAAATCAATAAAGACGCGTTGGCGATCTTTGATCTGTTTACTCACTTACTCAACGATCCCATGTTACGTAAGGATCTCAAGAGTCAAATTCAGAAAGGCGACAAAGCCGATTGGGCATTGAGACAGGTTGTTGAGAGTTACTCTAACCGTTTTGCTCGTATGTCAGATGTGTACCTTCGGGAGAGAGCGCAAGACGTCCGAGAGCTTGGTCAAAGACTGCTCTATTTCCTCCACAATTCTGAACATGAACTTCGCACGTTAGATAAACCGATTATTTTGGTGGTTCGTGAGTTAACGGCCTCTGTATTAGCGTCTATTCCTAAAGAAAAACTATTAGCGGTTATTTCCTTGGAAGGGGCGGCGAACTCGCACGCAGCGATTTTATCTCGAGCTTTGGGTATTCCTTCTGTTATGGGAGTTAACCTTAATCTTTCGCAAGCTAATGGTAAGCAAGCGATTGTTGACGGGTATAGCGGTGAGATTTTTATTGAGCCGACTAAAAACCTGCTCAAAGAGTATCGGGGGCTGATTCTAGAAGAGAGTGAGCTCTCCTCTATGGTCAATCGAGAACTGTACTTACCGGCAAAAACGAAAGACGACAAGCAAGTCGAGATTCTGCTTAATGCGGGTTTGAGTGCAGACACTAATATCGCCATTAACCAAGGGGTTGATGGGGTTGGTCTGTATCGAACCGAAATTTCTTTCTTGTTGCAGCAAAGGTTTCCGTCAGAGGACGAACAATTCAAGCAGTATCGTTCTGTGCTTGCGAGTTACCCCGAGAAGCAAGTGGTGATGCGAACCTTGGATATTGGTGGAGATAAGGCGTTACCTTACTTCCCAATAGAAGAAGACAATCCATTCCTTGGTTGGCGTGGTATTCGTTTTACGCTCGATCATCCTGACATCTTTATTATTCAGTTACGTGCCATGTTACGTGCGAGTTGTGATAGCCAGAACTTGAGTATCTTGTTGCCGATGATCTCTAGCACTCAAGAACTGGATGATACTGTTCAACTCATCGAGCAAGCCTACGATGAAGTGCATGAACTCGACAGTCGAGTTCGCATGCCGCGTATCGGTATCATGATTGAAGTGCCATCCATGCTTTACCTTCTTCCGCTTATTGCGGATAAAGTTGATTTCGTTTCGGTGGGCACCAATGACTTAACTCAATATTTATTGGCGGTTGACCGGAACAATTCCCGTGTCTCTGATGTCTATGAATCCATGCACCCTGCAGTGATCATGGCATTGAAACACATCCATGATACTTGTAAGCAATATCAATTGCCGGTGTGTATATGTGGAGAGCTCGCGGGTGATCCAATGGGTGCATTGCTCTTGATTGGGTTAGGGTATGAGACGTTAAGTATGAACACCTCAAATGTCGCAAGGACTAAGTATTTGATTCGTCAATCTAAGCTTAGTGAACTGCAAGATTTGGCAAATGAGGCGCTATCAAAACCGTATGGAAGTGACATCTATAGTATGATGCTCAACTATTTCGAAGAGCGTGAATTTACAGGCTTCATTCGAGCGGGTAAAAAATAGGATTTAACGTGTCATATGAACTGATAGGCTTGCTAGCAGGCCTTGGTGCTATTGTTGGTGTTTTAGCTGGCTTGCTGGGCATTGGTGGTGGTTTGCTGGTGGTTCCTGCCTTACTCTTTTTGCTTCCTAAAGCGGGTATCCCTCAAGAGTTTGCGATGCAAATGGCATTGGCTACCTCGTTATCAACCATCATCGTTACGTCGGGATCGTCTGCGATTAACCATTTAAAATTGGGTAATGTAGAGATTTTTGTCGTTAAATGGTTGATACCAGGTGTCGTGATAGGTGGCTTCCTAGGTTCTTTCGTGGCCGATGTGATTCCAGCTCAATACTTACCAAAAGTCTTTGGTGTGATTGTCTTGGTATTGGCGTTGCAAATGCTGTTGTCGATTCGCTCTAAGAGCCAAAAGTCGATGCCGGGTTCAGCTAAAACCGTGCTGTGTGGTGGCGGTATTGGTTTGGTATCAAGTTTAGCGGGCATTGGCGGTGGGTCTTTGTCGGTACCTTTCCTCAACCATCACGGTGTGGAAATGCGTAAAGCCGTCGGCTCATCTTCGGTATGCGGTTGTGTTATCGCGATTTCGGGAATGCTAGGTTTCATTTGGCATGGATCTTCTGTCGATGATCTTCCTGCGTATAGCTTAGGTTATGTTTATCTGCCGGCTTTGATTGCGATATCTTGTACCTCAGTGTTGACCACTCGAGTGGGTGCGAAACTGGCCACTCAATTACCAACCTCTGTTCTGAAGAAATTCTTTGCGGTATTTTTAATGTTTATAGCAGCGACAATGCTGCTGTAGTGTCTTTTCTGTTAGCTATTGAGCTAACCGTTAATCAATTTAGATAGAGAGCCAAGTATGTCTCAGGGTTTTATCGAATTCCCAAATATCGATCCTGTTCTTATTGAACTAGGACCAATCTCAGTTCGTTGGTACGGCCTAATGTACCTTGTCGGTTTTATGTTTGCTCTTTGGTTAGCAAATCGCCGAGCTGATCAACCCGGTAGTGGTTGGACTCGAG
Source organism: Vibrio sp. 10N.222.48.A3 (assembly GCF_041475345.1). Taxonomy (NCBI): domain Bacteria; kingdom Pseudomonadati; phylum Pseudomonadota; class Gammaproteobacteria; order Vibrionales; family Vibrionaceae; genus Vibrio; species Vibrio sp. 10N.222.48.A3. The sequence continues at coordinate 4,032 of NZ_JBFRVX010000570.1, forward strand.
AGCAAGTATCAGACCTACTGTTTGCTGGCTTTCTAGGTGTGGTGCTTGGTGGTCGTATTGGCTACGTACTTTTCTACAACTTTGGCCTTTTCATTGATGATCCACTCTACCTATTTAAGGTATGGACT
>NZ_JBFRVX010000571.1:0-998 GCF_041475345.1 Vibrio sp. 10N.222.48.A3
ACAAGTAAAGTGCAATAAGATCGCGATTGTTGGTATTGCAAACCAATACCCAGAAGCTGATACGCCAAAAGACTTTTGGCAAAACTTGCTGGATAAAAAAGATTCTCGAACCACATTAAGCGCTGAAAAGTTAGGAGCTAAACCTGAAAACTATCAGGGCGTGCAAGGTGAGTCAGACCGCTTTTACTGTGACAAAGGCGGTTACATCGAAAACTTCAATTTCGATAGCAATGGCTACCGCTTAACAGCAGAATCGTTCAACGGTGTTGACCAAAGTTTCCTATGGGCTTTGGATACCAGTCGTAAGGCGTTAGTCGACGCTGGCATTGATCTGAATGCCGATGTTTTAGAGCGCACAGGCGTGATCATGGGTGCCCTTTCGTTCCCAACCACACGTTCAAACGACCTGTTTCTACCGATTTATCACTCGGTGGTCGAGAAAGCATTTAAAGATAAATTAGCTAATGACCAATTTTCATTGCTACCAACCAATGAAACCGCGCAAGACCTCAACCCTATCAATGGTGCAGCGGCACACAACGCCTCTAAGTTAGTGGCTGATGCATTGGGTTTAGGTAACGTACAACTGAGTCTAGATGCCGCATGTGCAAGCTCTGTGTATTCATTGAAGTTAGCGTGTGATTACTTGAATACAGGCAAAGCCGACATGATGTTGGCAGGCGCGGTATCCGGTGCTGACCCATTCTTTATCAATATGGGTTTTTCGATCTTCCACGCTTACCCTGATCACGGTGTGTCGGTTCCGTTTGATAGCAACAGTAAAGGTCTGTTTGCTGGCGAAGGTGCGGGGGTTTTAGTCCTAAAACGCTTAGCTGATGCAGAGCGTGATGGCGACAATATTTACGCAGTCGTCAGCGGTATTGGCTTGTCGAACGATGGCCGAGGCCAGTTCGTATTAAGCCCAAACAGCAAAGGACAAGTCCAAGCCTTTGAACGCGCTTACGAGGCTTCGAACTTATCACCAGACAGCATTGAAG
>NZ_JBFRVX010000572.1:0-1549 GCF_041475345.1 Vibrio sp. 10N.222.48.A3
ACAACTTAACCTTGATTACACCAAGGTCTACGCGCCAGCGGATGGCGTGATTGGTAAACGTAGCGTCCGTGAAGGCTTGCTGATTCAAGCAGGCGCGCCATTGATGAGTTTGGTACCAAACAACCAAGTGTGGATTGAAGCTAACTTCAAAGAAACTCAATTAAGCGGTATTCATAAAGGCCAAACCGTAGAAGTCGAACTGGATGCCTTTCCGGGTCAACCACTTGAAGGCGTGGTAGACAGCTTCTCCCCTGCGACTGGCGCTAAGTTTGCGCTCCTACCACCAGAAAACGCGACCGGTAACTTCACTAAAATCGTTCAGCGTGTACCGGTGAAAATTACGATTCCAGATCAGCAAGAGTTGAAAGGTCGACTGCTCCCTGGTTTGTCTGTGGTAGCGACCATCGATAAACGAGGCTAGACCATGAGTAACACTGGTGTTGTCACCCAAACAAATGATGATGACGAGGTTTCGAGACGCCATTGGATCGCCCTTTTTGGCGGCTTAATCGGCGCGTTTATGGCGATCTTGGATATTCAGATCACCAACTCGTCTCTCAAAGACATTCAAGGTGCGCTGTCTGCCACCTTGGATGAAAGCTCGTGGATCTCTACGTCTTACCTAGTCGCAGAGATGATCGCTATCCCACTCAGTGGTTGGCTTTCTAAAGCGTTCGGTAAACGCCGTTATATCACGTGGACGACGGCCATCTTCACCATTTCATCTTTGCTGTGTTCATTCTCTTGGAATATGACCTCAATGATCGTGTTCCGAGCGATGCAAGGTTTTAGTGGTGGCGCTTTAATCCCGCTTGCTTTCTCGCTAGTGATTCAGCTTTTGCCTGTCAACAAGCGTGCCGTGGGTATGGCATTGTTCGGCGTAACGGCGACGTTTGCTCCGTCTATTGGCCCAACGTTTGGTGGCTGGTTAACAGAGAACTTCTCGTGGCACTATATTTTCTACATCAATATTCCGCCCGCTCTACTCGTGATCACCATGATCCGATATGGCTTAGACGATGAAAAGCTCGACCTTGGCACGCTGAAAAAAGCGGACTGGTTTGGTATCGCGACCATGGCGTTAGGGCTCGGTTGTTTGGAAGTCGTGCTAGAGGAAGGTAACCGTGAAGAGTGGTTCAGTTCGAGCTTCATCATAGGCTTGAGTATTGTGTCTGCAGTGAGCTTAGTTTACTTCGTGATAAACGAACTCCAACACAAAAAGCCATTGGTGAATTTGCGGCTATTGCGGGATGGGCAATTTGCTATGTCTTGTATCGCCTATTTGATTCTAGGGATGGCATTGCTCGGCTCTATCTATGTGCTGCCAATGTATCTCACTCAAATTCAGCAATACAATGCGATGGAGATTGGTGAAGTCTTGATGTGGATGGGTTTCCCACAGTTGTTGATATTCCCAATCGTTCCTAAGCTGACGCAAATCATTAAGCCTAAGTACTTAGTGACCTTTGGTTTCGCGATGTTTGGCTTCAGTTGTTACGTGAATACACATATGACGATTGATTTTGGTGGCCAACAGTTGATCTTGTCC
>NZ_JBFRVX010000573.1:0-1650 GCF_041475345.1 Vibrio sp. 10N.222.48.A3
AATTACTGCGTCATTTCAATTCAACAGCTTTGCTGGGTAAGGTTTATCTGCGTTTATGCGACACCCATTACCCGTTTGTATTTTTCTACAGACTGCTCAAACCAAGCCTTTTCTTCTGGATCACCTAGCTTCATTGCTTCTTCAACAATGGCTTCAGGGCCACATTTCGCTTGCTTCAATTTCCATACAAGAAACGATGCTTGCTTATCCAGTTCGATTTTATTTTTCTCACTGGGTGAAAGGAGTGAAAGGTTGATAGACATTATTAGCCTTCGTCTGTAATACGCTTGGCCGAGAAATATATCATAGAGCAGCCTCATAAAACCAATACTATGAGTAACAGAAAGGGTTTATGAGACAAGAAACCAAGCAAGTCGCTGATGCAGGTCAAGCTAGTTTGAGAGAAGTTATACCCTTGATGAGAAAGTATCGCTTATTCGACTCACCTAATGAGCCGAATAATTAGATAATCGCATCACAGAACCAAGAAAGACGCCTCCTCGAACCCCAAAAGTCTATTCACTCACGGCGAACACATCGCAACGTGAGGCGCAGATGAAGTCATTTTTGTGCAGACCTTTGATTGAGTGGCTCCACCAAGTGACGGTGACTTTGCCCCACTCCAGTAAGATCGAAGGGTGGTGAAACTCTTCTTCCGCCAATTCTGACACTTTGTTGCTGAATGCCCACGCTTGTTTGTAGTTCTTAAACTTAAACACCTTCTCAAGCTGTGGGATGCTGTCTCTCTCGATGATTTGCCAGTCAGACAACTCCAACAATAAAGACTGTTGCTCGTCTTTACTTAGGGCAATCGCGTCAATACTGCAGGCTTCGCATTGTTGTTCATTCAACATGTGTTGGTTCCTTGGGTTCAAAAAGTGGTGGTAGTAGCCCCGCGTCGATGGCGAGATCAGCTTGCTGTAATAGGTTTTCCTGACTGATTTGGAAGAGCTCAGACAGTTCGTCGATCACGTAATATTTCGGCTGCATGATGTCGATACGATAAGGCGTTCTTAACACCGTTTGCAGATCGAACCGCTCACGAACCGCCAAATCACCACCCAATGCATACATGGTTTCCGCCGGAGACGAGAGAATACCACCGCCATAAATTTTCAGTTTTTGTCCCTCTTTTACTAAACCGAACTCAACCGTAAACCAATACAAACGGGCAAGATAGGCGCGCTGTTTAGATGTGGCGGCTTGGCCTAGTTTTCCATAATGCTCAGTGAAAGCCGCGAAATCGGCATTGGTGAGCATGGCACAGTGGCCGAAAATTTCATGAAAGAAATCAGGTTCTTGTAAGTAATCGAACTCATCTCGCGTTCTCAGAAATGTCGCAACTGGGAATTTTTTATTAGCGAGCAAATCAAAGAATCGGTCGAAATCGATCAATGCGGGCACAGGCTGAACCTGCCAACCTGTTGTTTCCATTAGCACCTTGTTTATCTCTGGAAGCTGAGGGACTCTGTCTAATGGCAGATCCAGCAGGGTCAAACCGTGCAAATAAGCATCGCATGCGCGGTCATTAATGGCGTCCAGTTGCCTTTTCACTAAGTCGTGCCAAATGGCGTCTTCTTCGAGGCTCCACTCAACCCATCCCTCTTGGCTCACGGGCTTAGAATGATATTGAGTCATTACACACCTCCT
>NZ_JBFRVX010000574.1:0-4267 GCF_041475345.1 Vibrio sp. 10N.222.48.A3
GGTTTTGCCCAAGCCTGGAGGACCAAATATCAACAGATGATCGAGCGCCTCATTACGCATTTGTGCTGCTTTGATGAAAATTTCCATCTGACCACGGACGTGATCCTGACCTTGATAGTCAGCCAGTGCTTTAGGGCGATTGCACGATCAATGACATCTTCATCTTTGAATACTGGGTTGTCCGGTGCAATAAGGCGATCGGCTTCAATCATAAATTCTGATATTCCTAACTATGCGCTTCTTGACGATGCGCTTCTTGACCCTGTGTAAAGGCAAAGTGAATGAATCTGTTTTGTAGAACGAGTATATGAGGTATTAAACCATCGATTTCAGAGCTTCGCGAATCAACTGTTCGCTGGTCATGCCATCTTTAGCTACTTGAGAAACCACCTTAGAAGCTTGAGTCGGCTTGTAGCCTAATGCAAGTAGCGCACTTACCGCTTCTTCTTCCGCGTCGTGCACCGTTGGCATAGAGTCAATAGGAGCTGCATCCGTCGCTGGAGTAAACAGGTCACCTGCGCCCCACCCTTTCAGGCGGTCTTTCATTTCAACGACCAGACGTTCTGCGGTTTTCTTACCAACACCCGGCAGTTTAACCAGCGTTGAGATATCTTCTCGTTCAACACTTTGAACGAATTGGCTAGCGGTCATGCCTGAAAGAATCCCAAGACCAAGTTTAGGACCGACACCATTCGCTTTAATCACTTCACGGAACAAGGCACGCTCTTTAACCGTGTTAAAACCATAAAGTAGCTGAGCATCTTCACGTACCACAAAATGAGTGTAGATAATTGCTTCTTCGCCTACGTTTGGTAACTCATAAAAACAACTCATTGGCATTTGAACTTCATAACCAACACCACTGACTTCAATCAATAATTCTGGTGGCTGTTTTTCTATTAATGTACCGCGGAGACGTCCGATCACAATTCACTCTCTTGATGGAATTTAATTTGGAGGACAGAATATAAAAGAACTGGATACTTATCCAGTTCTTTGTGTTTTTTGAAGTGAATTATTTAGACTTGCTTGGCTTGCGAGACCACGCAGTTCAAGCTCGCGACCAGTTCTTTAACCGAAGTCACATGACCTGTTAGTTCAGAACCATAATTAGCGACTAAGCCTGACACCGATTTAGTTTCCGCCACACTTTGGGCAACTTCTGAACTGGCGAGATCGAGCTCTTTCAATGAGTTCATCTGCATCGCCATAATATTAGTCAGTTGGTTAACGTCGGTCGAGATGGTTTGCACCTCGGAGATAATCCCGTTCATTTCATTGGCCGTGGTTTCAATGATTGCTCTGCCGTGTTCAACTTCTTCTTTACTGCGATCTAACAAAGTTCGAATCTCTATCGCGGAATGACTGCTTTTCGCCGATAATTCTCGCACTTGATCAGCGACGACAGCAAACCCTCGTCCTTGCTCACCAGCACGAGCCGCTTCGATTGCCGCGTTGAGTGCTAATAGATTGGTTTGCTCAGCAACCGAAGTGATCAAATCAGCGACTTTCATTATCTCTTGATTACTTTGAATGATCTGACTGATTGCACTGGTTGACGCTTCTAGCGACTCTGAGCTCTTTTGCGCTTTTGTGCCAACCGCTTCGCTGCGCTCTTTTAGTTCACCCACAAATAAATTGGATTCTTCGATGCCTTGAGTCATTTGATGGAGTTGTTGGCTCATCTGTTCTGCTGCACTCGCTTGAGATTCACAATTGACATTCAACACTTCGACTTGAGCATGCAAGTCTTGTGACTGCTGATCTAAATGAACCGAAACACCTTGTAGGCTCTCTGAATTCGAATTGGCTTGGTCGAGCACGATAGAGAGCCGACCTTCACTTTGCGTCGCTTGGTTGGCAACGTGTTGGCTTTCTGAAATCGCATCCTCTGCCATTTCAATCGCCACCTCTTTTTGCTTAGCGGTAAAGGCTTGGGCAATGCAGATCACCACCAGCGGCATAATCACACCAGACCAAGTTTCTACCACTACCGCATCGGGGGTTAGCTCAAGTAGAGGAAATGCAAATCCATTGAGATGTGCTGAGGTCATCACTAATGAAACGCCGATAACCAGTCCACTCCACACCAAAGCCACAATTCGTGTTCCTGACAAGAAAAAAGCGACCACTAACAAAGGCACCCAATAAGCTTGAGTGGAAGCCACAACCCCACCACTTTGATAAATGATGTTCAACGCGTGTACCGCCATGCCGACAAAACCAAAGTTAAGTGCAAGGCTCGGCTTACTCGTCACACGAAGTAGCAGTGCAGAGATCAGTTCGAATACGATAAGAAATACAGATGTGGCGATCAGAAGTTGCTCTTCGTGCTTAGTCCACTTGATTAAGCTATAGACACCCACGAAGAATGCGATAAAAGTGAAGAGTAATAAGATATCGGCTTGTCTGACTTCGTTGTTACTCCACCCATTGTTTTTAGGTAGAAACAGCGCGCACCACAGCTTGATTGGGTTCATCAGTGATCATCCTTGATTAACTTGTAAGACCTCCGACCAATGTTAATAACATGTTAAATGATACGCAATGTTATTATCTGGGTTATGTTCGAAAGATCTCATTTCATCAAGGATTTAGAGGCGTATTGTTTTGATATGAGCCAAACAGGGCGTGAGGCTCATCAATAGAATAAGTTTAAAAGGCAGAATTAGGAACTAACAATAGAATGAGATTTAACGGTAACGCCCTTTTCTTGCTCCCGTTGCTTTTCCTGCAAGTGCGACCAAGGTTTTATTGGTGTTAGCGTGAGTGATCGCTACGCCTAGAGCATCGGCTGCATCGGCTTGTGGTTTGGCAGGTAGTTTGAGCATGCTCATCACCATGTTCTGGACCATCGACTTATCAGCACCACCATTACCCGTCACCGCTTGTTTGATCAAACGAGCTGCATATTCATGAACAGGTAAATCCGCATTCACCGCGGCTACAATCGCACTACCACGAGCTTGTCCAAGCTTAAGTGCAGAGTCAGCGTTCTTCGACATGAAAACCTGCTCGATCGCAAACACATCCGGTTGGAACTGAGTGATGATTTCGCTCACGCCAGCGTAAATCTGTTTTAGTCGACCTGGCAGTTCTTTTTCGGAAGTACGAATACAACCACTACCTAAGTAATATAGATGGCGACCATTTTGACGAATCACGCCATAGCCGGTAATGCGAGAGCCAGGGTCAATCCCTAAGATAATAGACATAACTTCAATACTGATTATTTATACATGCTTTTCAGCTTAGTATATCGAACGCAAAAAAAAATGCCCGTCAAATTAACGGGCATTTTCTAATTTACTCACAAATCTTGACTAATTAATTAAGAGCTCTCTATCAACTAGGATCTCTTCATCAACGAGAAAGATAACAGGCTTACGCTTGCTCTTTCTTCTCTGCCAATTTAACAGCGATTGCTAGCTCTTCCAGTGATGCTGGGTTTGCTAGGCTTGGCGCATCTGTTAGTAGACATGCTGCTGCTGTTGTTTTCGGGAATGCGATAACATCACGGATATTCTCTGTACCACAAAGTAGCATTGCTAGACGGTCAAGACCGAATGCTAGACCTGCGTGTGGTGGCGTACCGTACTTAAGTGCTTCAAGTAGGAAGCCGAACTTCTCTTGTTGCTCTTTAGCTTCAATACCTAGGATACCGAATACAGCCGTTTGCATTTCTGCGCTATGAATACGTACCGAACCACCGCCTACTTCGTAGCCGTTGATTACCATGTCGTATGCATCAGAGTTTGCTGCTGCTGGGTTCGCTTTTAGCTCTTCCGCGTTCACACCTAGTGGCGATGTGAATGGGTGGTGCATTGCGTGTAGGTTACCTTCGCCGTCTTCTTCGAACATTGGGAAGTCAACAACCCACAGTGGAGCCCATGCAGATGTGTCTGTTAGCTCTAGATCAGTACCTAGTTTAAGACGAAGTGCGCCCATTGCTTCAGCAACGATGCCCGCTTTGTCTGCGCCAAACAGAATGATATCGCCAGATTCAGCTTGAGTGCGATCTAGAATACCGTTGATTACGTCTTCGCTTAGGAATTTAGCCACTGGAGATTGAATACCTTCCATGCCTGCAGCACGGTCGTTAACCTTCATCCAAGCTAGGCCTTTCGCGCCGTAGATGTTTACGTGTTCAGCGTAACCGTCAATTTGCTTACGAGTTAGCTTAGCACCACCTGGAACACGGATAACCGCTACACGACCTTTTTCGTCGTTAGCTGGGCCAGAGAATACTTTGAACTCAACGTCTTTA
>NZ_JBFRVX010000575.1:0-1105 GCF_041475345.1 Vibrio sp. 10N.222.48.A3
TATGTAGTGAAACTAGATAAAACAACTTCATTTGCTTTTTTTGCCTTACCTTGTGCAAGTAAATAATTATATTGCTGCGTTTCAGAAATATAACTATTCCATGTATCTTTAAATACTTTAAAAGAACGCTTTTCTTGCTCACTCAGCGCTAGAGCTTCATACGACAAAATACCTTGTTGAACATTTTCCCTCCATTGTTCAAGCCCCTCTATCCATTCCGCGATTTTGGGATGCTTTGCATTTGACAGAAGCGAAAATTCATCTTTACGAACTTTTGTAATATCAACTTGAATACCTTTAAGCAAGGCAACCGATGGCAGGCTTTTATCAGTTAATATCGCTGTGTTTTTATTCAGTGATAATAAACTCGACATCATCACTACAGAAACAACTGCAAAAACCAGAAATACGGCTAAGTAACTCAACCCAATTTTCTTTACTACACTTAAATCTTTAATACTCATCAATGAACCCACATTTATTCTAAAAATAACGCCATGACTAATGGCACATTACCTACCTTAACAACCGAGGAGTGAGAATAAAAATCGTTACGCCCTTATTCATCGAGTGTAATATAGCCGAATATTGGCTGAATTAACATCAACTTAGCGTGAATTCGATACAGCAGTTCACTTTTAACTAGAATATGGTGGTATTTTCGTTAAAAAATAGAGTAAATACCTCAGTTGAATGAGGTTGTATAAAAAAACCATAATTTAGTGTCAATTGAGCAGCAGGGCGACCGCATGAGTGCCTAGTTTTTCACCGCCTGAGTAAAACCAGCACTTAATACTGCCTCTAGAATGGTTGTATTCATCATGCATCGCTTTTGCTTCCCAACAATGCTTAGCTTAGTTGGCTCTTCTCTGAGCATATTTAAGCTCATATGACGCAAGCAAGATAGATTCTCCGCTCCATGGTCTTTGTATATCTGGCACGCATCCTCATTCATACTGACATCAAGTACCCAATGCATTGACTCTATATCCCAAAGCTCTCTAACTGCCATCGCAGCTTGCTCTGCGCTTAGCACTTTGGAGCTGATATAGTAACGATACTCTAGGTCGATTACTTTTCATTTCTCAATACGGAAGTTTTCAAC
>NZ_JBFRVX010000576.1:0-2042 GCF_041475345.1 Vibrio sp. 10N.222.48.A3
GCGTATATGAGACGGTTGATAACAGAAAGAAAACTGACCGAAGCGTACAACACTTCCCGAGCCAGAATTTTGAAGAGTGTAAGGCTCAATCATCATAGGAGAGATATCTTCCAACGTTTCACTAAGAATACAAAGAATGGCCCGCCGATTAGAGCAATCATAATACCTACACTGATCTCATTGGGATACCCGACGATCCGGCCTAGCACATCGGCGACAACCGCCAGAATGGATGCAATCAGTAAAGAGAAAGGCATCAACCATTTATGATCCGGCCCCGCCGCCATCCTTGCAATATGAGGGGCAGTAAGACCAACAAAGCTGATAGGACCAGCCGCCGCAGTAGAGGTCCCCGCTAAAACCACAATAGCAATAGAAGCAAAACACCATATTTTGATCGGGTTAACACCTAAGGCGTGACCAATATCGTCCCCTAACGAGACAGTATCTAAGGCTTTACTTAATGAAAATGCGATTACTAATCCAATGGCTATTAACATGGCAGCCGGGATCAAGACATCGTAACCTCGCCCTTGAAATGACCCCACAGCCCAATGTCTATATTGTTCAAACACCATTTCATTGCTGTTTATTGTGATCATATGAGTCAGTGCAAGCAACACAACCGACAAAGCAGTTCCCGCCAATACAACTCTTACAGGGTTAACCCCTTTATTTACCCCAGCAAGGGCAAAAACACCCGCTCCGGAAACAGCCGCCCCAAGTAAACCAAACCACATCACATAGGCCATATCATGGATGCCCAGAAAGGCTATCGCTGAGACTATGGCAACTGTCGCCCCCGCATTGACACCGAGTATCCCAGGATCTGCTAATGGGTTACGAGTTAAGCTTTGCATGATAACGCCTGCAACACCAAGCGCACCGCCAATAACTAAAGCTAACAAGGTGCGTGGAATTCGAAGGTGGACAACCAATAGATGATCACTGTTGGTTGGATCAAAAGAAAAAATCGCATCCAAAGTCACTGCCGGCGATATGTAATGCGTGCCGATAAAAAGGCTAAAACACGAGGCAAAAAATAACAACACGACTCCCGCCATCAGCCATCGTCGTCGTTGTCCATTTCTTATCTGTTCAAATGCTTCTGCAGGACCAGCAATACTTGTCATTACGGACATCCTTTACCCATTGTAGCCATTAACCTGCATTTGTATCTCGTTCAAAAAGCTGAACAATGTCGTTAACGATTTCAGTGGCACTATACATATCGATACGAAATGAATTCTCACCTAGGCCAAAGACTTGTTTATTCTGGACGGACGGAAGGTTGATCAAGATTGGGTCATGCATGAATCGATTAGCGCTGTCGTCGCTCGCTTCTAGCAAAAATGTCGTATCGGCTTTAAGTTGAGTCAGCAGTTCAAAGTGGACGCGCATAAAATCTGATAAAGGCACGGTGTTGTCATGCCATTGACGATTTTGCACTTCCATTTTAAAACCAAGATCAGTGAGCAAGTCCGCATGAACGCCATCCTCTAAAGCGATAGCATTGGTAGCTCCAGGTCCAAAATACGCCACAATATTGGTTTCGCCTTCTGGTATCTGTAGCTTGTTTTTACTCTGGTTAACGAACAACTCAAACTGGCTAATTTTTTGTTGGGCTTGTTCTTCTAACCCTGTCGCCTGTCCAAGCCTCAAAGCCAAGTCTTGCCATGATTGTGCGGTGTAATCCAAAATAATGGTTGGTGCTATTTGCTTAAATTCAGCTATTTGATCTCTCGCCGAATCACCACCGCGCCATGCTACAACAATCAAATCAGGTTCATAGATATAGGCAGACTCTAAATCAACGCTGCCGGCAGGCCATGCCTTTTCCACGCTTCTCTGTTCAGCAATATCTGCCCATTGACTAAAAAACTTCCCTTCATAAGTGAGTGCTGTTGCGGCTAAAGGAGCATCAATAGCCAGTAGCGTCCCACTAATCGTCACCGAGGTAGAAAGGATTCGAGTCGGTTTAGATGGGATCACTGTCTGTGAGCTATCCGCATTAACGAAAGTCTTGGGGTAAGTATTTTGAG
>NZ_JBFRVX010000577.1:0-306 GCF_041475345.1 Vibrio sp. 10N.222.48.A3
TTTCTTGAATCTCTTGGCGGTATTGACGGAATCAGATGCGTTGTCTTTAGTGATGTTTTGCGTTAAATAATAGTCAGCAATAACTCGCTGAGCTTTATACTGCTGAAGCATATAGGATAAAGCCTTCAAAGTGCTAGGCGAATGCACTTCACTTGTTTTTACATCATTAGACTGTAAATAGCTGATTAGTGATGAGTGTACACCTTGACCTCCATATGATGGTGGTTCATGTGCTAAAATCGTTAAAGCTGAATGGTACATAGAATAATAGCTTCTACTTACAATGTTGCGGTATTCAGACTCTGT
>NZ_JBFRVX010000577.1:1044-2148 GCF_041475345.1 Vibrio sp. 10N.222.48.A3
CGGTATTCAGACTCTGTTGTTGCTTGGCTTAGCTGGTTTTCAGTACATGTCAAAATATCTGATGGTGATACAGCCATTAGAATCCTCCACTTCGCGTTAGTTCGTGGTTATTGTCGGCTACATCAAAGCGTGCAATTACTGGACTCGACATGAGATTAGTCTCTGTAATGAGCAGGCTTAGTTCCCAGTTGAGGTCAAAAATAGCTTCAGGCTCGCAGTTTACCTCAAAAGATAGGCAGATCTTATCGGACTCTGGTAGGGCGTAGATATATGAACTTACAGCATTAATATTAGGTGAGCGCTCAACTAGCTCTAAGGCAAGTAGAGAGAGTTCTAAGAAGTCGTTCTCACTAAAGTTAATTCTCTGTTTAGCCCAGGCTATATTATTCATTTTAGCCTGGAAGTGAGCTAGTTCACTCTTGTATCTAGATGCATCAGGCTGCTCAGATTCAAGCTGTTTAAGTAATCCTTCAGTTAATTCTAGATCATTGAAAAAGTGACTAGCAACCAAGATGTTTTCTAATACTTTACCTGTACAAATTTCAGTAGGTATCTTTTTTATTAGTTCATAAACAGTTTTAGCCGCACCAACAAACGAAAGAGCCCATATGATATTACCAATAATAACTTGGTCATCAGGCGCTAGGCGTATGGCTTCGTGAGCGTGTAATAAAGCTTGTTTTTGTTGATTTAAAGATGTGTAGAGAATAGTCAACGTTAAGTGAGTATGACTTGCTTCAGGGAGCTTTTCCGCCTCTCTTTTATAGTAAGCGATTTCAAACTCACTCAAAACTGTAGAAGAACTAACAGCTTCCATTAGTGAGCTAAGAATTTCATTTACTTTAGATTGGGGTGCTATTTGCAAAGGTTCACCTTATTTATTGATCAGCCATTCTAGTTTAGGTGGAAATTTCTACCTTTCTTCATTGTGTCCAGTTGAAGACTTAGTTCAGCTTTCTAAGTTTTATATACTGTTCCAATATAAAAACAATACCGCTCATAGTACCAAAATCACATTAAATAACCACACTTACCCTTAAATACTGTTAAGCATGGTTAACATTGATTAACTATGGATGCCTAATTAGGAGTATAGATCACATC
>NZ_JBFRVX010000578.1:0-7758 GCF_041475345.1 Vibrio sp. 10N.222.48.A3
AATACGACAAGTTTCAGGTATTCCTAACCCAGCAAGTTTGTTCAACACTTTTATCATCACGCAAGTTTCTTCCACCTGTGCGTTGTAATGTCTTAAGCTTAATCGCTCCATAGCAACTATTTTAAGGCGATAGGCTTAACTAAGCTCATCTGGCTGAGGGTTAGCCGGCGATTTTCCATGTCGGCATATACTCTATCGCCTCCTTTTACTGCGCATCATTTGCCATTGCAGGGGGTGTTGCGCTGGCTTTGATTTTCAAATACTGCCCAGTTAATACATAGGCGATGCCCAGTAACAACAGTACCGATACAATCGGTATATTAAGCCCTATCGAAGAATACAAGATTCCCAACACAATATTAATCAACGCAGCCAAAATGTTAGAGAGAAACAAAACAGCATAGACATTTTTCATCTCATTGTTTCCCCAGTAATAGCCCACTGTCGACACGTATAACACCAAGACACCACCGTAATTAAAACCAGTGACCACAGCCAAAAATGCCGTCCCAAAATTTGATTGCAATAGCAAAGGGCTAATAGAAAGTACCAGTGCCTGAATAAACAAATTTAACTTAATGGCCTTACTAGGGAGCCACTTATCGCTCAGATAACCCCAAACGACTCGCCCCACGGCATTGCTCAAGGCAAACATAGCAACGGCAGAGACGATCAGTTCTATTCCATAATCATTACTTAAAAGGGCAAGCTTACTATTAATAAAAAACCGGCAGTTAAACCTGCTGTCATGGCAAAAAACAACGTTTGGAACAACCGTCCTTGAACAACGGAAGTTAGGCGCACCCTCCCGGTTGATCCTGAAGCCATGATTGCGGGGTAGGACATGAACAACCCAGAAAAAATAGCAATAAAAATATAACCTACACCAACACCGCCAAGTAACTCATATGGAGACACTCCAGCAGTAAGAAAATACTGCGCGAGTTGACTCACCAATGCCGCCCCACCAGCAAACCCTGCAACGGCAAGACCAGTAACGAGCCCACGCTGTTCTGGATACCAAGCGACCCCTACAGTAATTGGAATCAAATAAGCGATCCCGACGCCTAAGCCACTTAACACTCCTACGCCCGCTAGAATGTAGTAGAAATTGTGAGCACCCAAACTCGCAAGCATCCAGCCGCATCCGAATAGAGCCCCACCTAATATTGCGCATTGTCTAGGGCCAAAGCGATCAATCAGCTTACTGGCAAAAAGCAGCATAATTGGGAACACAACGTAAAATAGGTTAAAAGGGGCTGAGGCTAACGCGGCAGGCACATCGTATTGCTTAATGAATACGGCATCATAGACAGACCATGAGTACGTTCCTCCCAAACAAGCTTGTAGTAATACCACAAAAAATAGAATGACTTGTTTCGGCACATTGAAAGAAAAAGAGAATTTTTGGTACATAGCTATTCAGTCCTCAAGCGGCAAAGCTAATCATGCCTAACCTATAGAATTATTTATTTTTCTTACATGAATCCGTTTCATACACGAAATTTCCGCACCACGTTTTTCAACTTTTCATTGGAACCCAGTAAATTGCCAATGTTAGATTGTGTAGCCTTAGCACTCACGATAAGTTCGCCAGCGATGAGGTTAATGGTACTAATGTTGCCGTTAATCTCCTCTGCTACAAGGCTTTGCTGTTGCGAGGCAACCGCCACCTGCGAGGTTAAACTAGCAACGTTATTTACCGAATGTTCCATCGACACCAAACGTTGAGATATTTTAGCTGTTCGCTCTACAGTAGAACGACTTGCTTCACTCGTTTTGCCCATACTATTGGCCACTCCAAGCGAAAGGGACGTTAACTCTGACAGCATCGCATCTATTTCATTGGTACTTGTTTGAGTACGAGCCGCCAATGCCCTGACTTCATCAGCGACAACCGCAAAACCTCTTCCTTGCTCCCCAGCCCTTGCCGCCTCAATCGCGGCATTAAGTGCCAATAAATTGGTTTGCTCTGCAACGCCACCGATCACGGTTAATACCTCGTTGATTCGAGATGCTCCATCACTCATTTGAGTCACGCGCTCAGCCATTACCTCAAATTGATCAACGAAAGCTTCAACACAAATCACCGCTTCACCAACCACCTGTTGCGATTGCGTCATGTCACCGATGACGGTCTGAGTAAACTCCGATGCGGAAACCGTGCTTTGTGCGACCGATTCAGAAGAAGCCGTCATTTCAGTCATGGCGGTCACCACTTGTTCCGTTTCTAACGCATGGCTATTGAGCTTATTCAGGTTTGAGTCCGCTTGATCGTGTACAAGATTAAGAGAGTGTGTAATTTGATCTGATGACTCCGAGACCTCTTTCATCATCAATTGCAGATTAGAAATAAACTCGTTGATGGCCTTCGCTATTTGCCCTAAGTCATCATTATTTTTTACAGGTAATCTCTGAGTGAGGTCACAATCCCCGGACGACAGGCTAATCACGACTTTTTTAAGTGCGACAATGGGACGGAACAAATACCCTAGAGTTGCAATTAAAATCATGGCTGCAATAACGACAGAAACCCCTCCCCCAATCAATAACTGCTGCCAAGCATCTTTCACGCTTCATCAATAATTTGTTCATTAGCTTCTAGTGTAAGGTGCCACTTTTGTTCACCAAGCACTCTAAAGCTTTGAGATAAGAAAAGGGATACATTGTCGTCTTTGGTGTATTTAAACACCCCCTGTAATTGTTCCAGAAAGCGGTCACCAATAGCATCCGCAACGAACCTATTTTGCAGTGACTGCCCTAGAATGTCAGACGAAGACGTTGAAAATAAAACCTGCTGCTGTTGGTTATAGATGGTTTCTTCTGCCGTCTCGATATTGGATTTTTTAAGAAATGTACTAAAACGTTCTAAGTGTATATTTAGCGTCAGCACGCCGTATTTGACTGGAGCTGCAATACTGACCGTCGATTTTCCCGTTTTCGGATCTTGATAAAAATCGGTCACGCTGGTTTGTTTCGTTTCCATCACAAGAGTAAACCATTGCGTCTTACGCGGGTCGCTCTCGGTCACGTCTAACATGCCATTTTTTGCAGAAAACCCAGTGCCATCAACAAACGCGATAACCACATCGTCCACGCTGTCTGTTTCTGCCATTAAGCCTAACGCTGTCACCATCTCTTTGGGGCTGCGCCTTGTTTGGAAGTACTCTGCCGAACGTTCCAAATTACCAACATTAGACGCAAGCCATTGCTCTATCTTGTAAGACTCTAAGCTCAAGCCCAGCTCTATTTTCTCAATCAGATTTTTCTCTAAATCTTGCTGGTATTTACTAAACAAAACCATATTGCTAACCGCAATACCGGCCACCATTAACATGATGGATCCAATGATTATTTTTTGCTTAAACCCGATATTGTTCATCCATGTAGAAAACACTCTCTCCCCCTTATCCAAAGTTATAGTTAATGAAAACATCTCATTGAATTAATACGCCAGAGCCCTAGCGTAAATAAGGCTCTGGCATCTGTTCCAATCAATTGACGCTATTAATGTCCATCACCATCACTCGAATTTCAGTGCTCGATTTAGCTTCATAAATAACCCCCAAGTCTTCGTTGCCTGCCGCTCCTTTATTTGGAAGAATAACAATGTCTGAATAAGCGCTGTACCCATCACGAAATTGGGTTCGCTGGGTAAAGTTGTACACACCACTGCCGTTATCCGTCGCACTCCAAATAGCCAAATCATTGCGATCTGAACTAACGGCGCCATTGCCTTGTGGGCCAGACATCAGTACGCGGTCGTTACCGTATCTCACTAATCCAATATCAACTTGGTCAAGTTTAAAAAACAAAGCGCCATTCACTGAGTTTCTGGTTTCTTCAATCACTTTCCAGCTAATACCGTTATCTTCGCTGATATAGTGGTAGCGATTAAAATTACCCGTTCCCGTGACTCCATCGTTACGTGCTGAAAGTAAAATGCGTCCATCGTTAAGCTGAACCATATCGGCTTCACTTGGCTCTTGGGCGTAGGTCGGTGTTTGTTGGCCTGCCTGCCACGAAACCCCATAGTCATCGCTGTAAATAGAAACCACCGACAGTTGTTCAAACGCATCTAGAACAATTGCAGGGAAAATCAAACGCCCCGAATTCAGTTGAATCCCTTGCCCCGGGCCTGCATTAATACTCTTCCAACCTGGGTCACCATGCCCACCATTGGCCCCAGTCTTAGCCCAACCTTGTTCCGCAGGATGGTTAATCACACTACCGTCGACTCGGCGCATTAAAGAAGCATCAAACTGAGCCACTGCAGTGTTAGCAATAGAAAAGTCGATGGTTTTATAAGCTGAACTGCCCGAAGTCGACGAGCACCCATTACCCCACGTGACCGTTTTACCGCTATGAGACTGACCGCCCCAACCACTCGCAATCAGCGTCCCATCGACGTAAAAGCTCGCACTACTGCCACTACCGACAATTTGATAATCATGGTAGCCACCAATATCAAAATTAAGTGGGTATTCGATGTTGCTCCCATTTCCATATAAAACCGCTTTGACTGATTTATCATCATTTACGACCAAATCAACAAGGTAACGAGTATTGCCATCACCATAATATTGGACGTTACATGCTCCATTCGCGACTCTAGAGTTCCAATCGAGTTGCCAACCGGAGGCTGCTGCCTGCGCTACTTGGCTAGCGCTTGGTGTATAAGACCATGTGGCTCTGCCGTTATGAGTCGAATCACCATTTGCAAACCAGTTCACATCGCGGACTTGATCTAAAACATCCGTTTCTGTCGACCACGTTTGTCCGTTGTCGTCACTGATTTTGAACAATAGCTTATGGTTAGGATCATCAAATGGAACACAACTACGGTTTTGGGCACAATTTATGTCCCACTTCGTATAAAAGACGAATATTCTGCCATTACTGGCATCTAACATCGGGCGAGGGTCAGAGTATGCCTCGGCTGAATTTTCTTGGATCACTTGGTACGCAGACCATGTCTGGCCATTATCTGTCGAACGACGGCTCTTTATACTTGTTGGAGCACCATTTCCGGGATCTCCGGATGTTCCTCTTCCTTCCGCAAAAGCGACTAAAGACCCATCGGCCGCGACGACCATAGACGGAATACGATAATGGCTACTGCCACCTTCTCCACCTTTAAAAACGATGGTATCGCGAATGTTAGGAGCAACGGCGTTAGCTTGAAAAGTTACGAGTAAGGATGAAGCAATTGCAACGCTCGCTAACAGGTTAATTCCTTTTAAACAATGTTCTCTATTTTTCACTTTAATTCTCCTTAAATAGAACGGAGAACAACAAGCACCAACTGCTGATGTTTACTATCAATAGACAATAACCTCAGAGGCTTCACGCCTCTGAGGTAAACCATCAAAGTGTTTGCTGTTCAATTGGTCCTAAATCAAACCGAACCCATTAAATAACGTTTAGGGTCGGCTCTTTACGCGTAAGTCACCTATAGGGGGAGCGGCTTATGCGTGCCAATTAATCAAATAACAACTTTGTAGTCCTTGTCCTTTTGCGTTTTCACCTCCAATGATAATTAGACCTTGTTCACTGGAAATCGAGATGCCATAAGCTTGGCCTGTGGGCAGTTCACCTACCCGCCGCCATTGTTGCTCCTGTAAACACCAAACATCACCAGCATAATGCTTGCTTAACCCTTGATGGGTATACCACTGCTTTTCTCTCGCTTTCTTCTGGCTACCGATGAAAAATGCGCCTCCGGCAACCAAATACTGGCCTTTCACCAGCCCGGCATACGCGCCGGCTAAACCTTCATGCTCTTGGGGGGAATCTTGAATGCTCGGCAACGTAGTGCTCTTCACTTCTTCTATGGACAAAAAAGTAAATTGTTTTACTTGGGTACTGCGCAGCCCAGGTTTGATTTCTCCGTCTACCAACACCACCTGATTGTCATCTTGTATTAGGCTCGCACCACAGTTAGCTGGAAATGGATTTTCTGTTAGGATTCGCCATTGCAACGTTTCGCAATCGAACAACCAAATGTCCTGATTCCAACCGTACTGATCCGGTAGCATCGACATAAATTCAACCAAAGCGGCTTGATGTTTTTCGGGTTCAAGCGCTGAGTCTATCTTGCTTAGCTTCGCTAGAAAGTCATCAAATAAGGGCTTGTTATATCCTCCCCAAAACGCGATTTTTCCAGGTGCGATTTCACAACCGCTAGCACCGAGTAAACCGACTGGGATCTCCGATTCGACCGTTTGCCATTCGTCGTTTTCAATATCAAACCAGTGAATATCCGTAAGCACTTGGACGCTCTCACAACCTTCCTGTAATCCGGCGCCAGAGAACACCCAAATGGCACTACCACTCGCGACCATGACGGCATCATTCCTAACCACACCAGTAAACGCTGCCATCAATTTCCAACCACGTTCAGTTGCGTTCAAATCTAGACTATAAAACTGCGTTCCTGCACTGCCCAACCCTACGAAGATTCGGTCGCCAATTCGAGCACCGACAGCGTTTTTAATTTCAACGGGAAAGTCAGGATACGTAACGATAGAAAATGACATACTTAACCCCGTAAATTAATGAGTGACTTGAACAGCTTTGCCGTCCCAAGAAAGCAAATACACTTCTTTACGTGCCGCACGCTTACTATCTTCTCCGCCAATCACCAATACACCCTCATCAGTGGTAAAAGAAGCCCCATAAGCCAGGCCATATGGTAAATCGGTAGATTGCGCCCAAAGCCCATTTTTCAACACATACGTTTCAGGATTAAACGCTTTACCAAAACCGTTATGCGCAAACATTTTCCCTTGTTCGAATGCCCCTTTCGCGCCATGGAAGTTAGCGCCACCCGCCACGATCACAACACCGTTACTTTCTCCGGCGAACGCGCCTGCAACGCCTTCTTGAGTCTGTTGGTTTGATGGCTTAGGCAAGTCATGTAAGCTCATCCAAGGTTGAGACGCACCAAAAGCAAACTGCTTCACTTCAGAAGTTCTTAGTCCTGGCTTTATCTCACCGCTCACCAACGTCGCCTTAGCACCTTGCTTAACCAAAGCGGAACCACAGTTAGGCAGGTAAGGAGAAGAGCCTAACTCTTTCCATGTCCCGGTTTCAGGTGTATAGCTAACAACGTTTGAATTCCATTTGTAATCTAGTGGCTTCATTCCCATGTAGTCATCGACTATTTTTTGCCATTTTTCAGGCTGATCTTTTCTGCTTGTCGTATTAATGTCTGCCAAGTATTTATCAAAGTAACCTTTGTTATAGCCGCCAAAAAACAGCACTTGTTTGTTATCAGGCGAATACGAAGCCGCCCCGAGTAACCCTACTGGCGTCTGAGTATTCACACGGGCCCAAGTATTGTCGCCAGCGTCATAGCGGTAAACGGTATCAAAAAGGACAGGAGCCGCATCACTGGAATTGTTCTTACCAGAGCCACCAAAAACATAAATATTTTCACCAACGACACTTGCTGTTGCACCACTTCGCGCAGGCCCTGAGAAATCCGCTTTCTTTTGCCAGCCTTTCTTTACATACTCCAGATCCAACATGTAGAAGTCTTGCCCGGTAGACCCTAAGCCCACGTAAAGCTTGCTCCCTACTTGAGCGCTGATCCCGCTTTTCATACCAACAGGTAAATCAGGCCATTGGTCTTTTGCAAAAGACGCTGTACTAAGGCATACCGAAGCAGCCAAAAGTGGCATAACCAAGCGATTGAAGTGTCGTTTATTCATTATATTAATTTCCTTATTTGAATGGCTCTAATCAGTCATTCAG
>NZ_JBFRVX010000579.1:0-219 GCF_041475345.1 Vibrio sp. 10N.222.48.A3
CTCTCGTACTGCGCGCAACGATTGGATAATTTGTTCAGTTAGCATGGATTAATCCTTATTCGTGAAAGTCGCTTTTAAGCCGCGGTTGAGTCATTAAGTGCATTCAGACCTTGTTGCCAAAAAGCCACTTCCATACGCGTTGCGGTTTTGAAGATATGAACGATGTTCTGACCACGCTCGCTGTTGATATCAATTTCAGCAAGCAGTTGATTGAAGTAT
>NZ_JBFRVX010000580.1:0-1792 GCF_041475345.1 Vibrio sp. 10N.222.48.A3
ATATTGAGTAATATCCAGATGACGGTAAAAAAAACACTAAGCCAAAGAAAACGCGAATCTATCGTGGCCGCTGCCATCGCAGAGTTTACCGAGCATGGCTATAAAGCCACCAGCATGGATAAAATATCGAGCCGCGCGGAAGTATCAAAGCGCACGGTTTACAATCACTTTGCGAGTAAAGAACTGCTACTGGATGAGATTTTAGACAGCATTTGGAGCAAAACACTCGCAGCGACTCAGTTCCCCTATCAAGCCGAACAACCGCTAGATGAACAACTTACCTCTATAGCCAACCAAGAACTTGAGCTTCTCGAGTCTGAAGGTTTCATCGACTTATCTCGCGTACTGTTCTCTGAATATTTTCATAACGCAGAACTCGCGCATCAAGCGATGGAAAAATATTCTCAAGCAGAAAGCGGCCTGACGACTTGGATCAAAGCGGCATTGGCTGATGGGCGTTTGGTTGAACTCGACCCATTGTTTGCATCCACTCAGTTTATCGCCCTGCTGAAATCTTTTGCATTTTGGCCACAGATCATTGGTCATGCGCCCTCTCCTGATAAGCAGCACAAGCAAATAATCATTAATTCCAGCGTCGAGATGTTCCTTAAACAGTACCAAGCGTAATAAAAGTTGAGCTCTGCTAAGTTTTGTTGGGTTTAATTAGAGATGCACAAACGAGTGATGTATCATGCGCTCGTTCTACGCTTTCCTGTTTAGCGGTTGCAGAATGTGATTCATACCAACCTTAATTCGGACACAAAGACCAATATTCCATGCCAAAGTTGATAAGCAAAATTTGGGTACATGCTTTTATGCTATTCGCTATGTTAGTGGCCACCGTCAGTGTGGACAGTATCGCGAACGCCAATGCTATGCAGGTAACTCAAAATCAATCAACCTTATCGCTGAACACCGATTCCTCATTCGACACCAGTGACTCATTCCCATATTCCAGCGCGCAACCCAATGTAGAACACCACTGCTGTGGCTCTGTATGCTTGCTTAAAATGCCACCGTTGATTGTGTCAGAGTCTTTTGATACCCAAATTGGTTCATTGGCTTTGATCGAGAAAGAGCCTTCACACAAGGCAATCATGTCGCCACAAGCTCCTTATCGCCCTCCTATTTCTTAATTGTTTGTCCCTGTTTGGCAACGCTTGCCAACGTATTACTAATACAGCTCTATCGCTGTAAACAATGACATCCAAATTTAGGAAATAACACATGAAAAAGCTATTTAGCCTATTCGCAGCTCTGATCATGAGCGCCTCAATTAATGCCGCTCAGTTTGAAGAAGGTACTCACTACAAGATCCTCGACGTAGCGAAAGCAGATAAGCCAGTCGTTACCGAATTCTTCTCGTTTTACTGCCCTCATTGCTACAAATTTGAAGGCGTCATTGAGTTCCTTAAACAAGATCTACCAGAATCAGCAAGCTTTCAAAAAGTGCACGTAGCGTTTATGGGCAACGACATGGCTGTGCCTATGGCAAAAGCTTACGCGACCATGATTGCACTCGACGCTGAAGACAATATGGTTCCAGCAATGTTCGCCAAAATTCACGAGAAGCAACAGACTCCAAGAAACGAAGCGGAACTGCGCCAGATCTTCATTGATAACGGTATCGATGCGAAGAAGTTTGATGCGGCCTACAACGGTTTCGCAGTTAACTCAATGCAGAAGCGTTTTGATAAGCAGTTTGATGCGAGCACATTAACTGGCGTTCCAGGCGTATTAGT
The DNA here is from genome assembly GCF_041475345.1 of Vibrio sp. 10N.222.48.A3. Lineage (NCBI taxonomy): Bacteria > Pseudomonadati > Pseudomonadota > Gammaproteobacteria > Vibrionales > Vibrionaceae > Vibrio > Vibrio sp. 10N.222.48.A3. Next base: position 1,743 of record NZ_JBFRVX010000580.1, read on the forward strand.
TAACAACAAATACATCGTAAAACCGGATCAAATCAAGAGCTACGAAGAGT
>NZ_JBFRVX010000581.1:0-2179 GCF_041475345.1 Vibrio sp. 10N.222.48.A3
GTTCATTGGTGTGCGATTCTTCGTCGCGAGTTTGATTCTTTTGCCATTTTGTATTCATCACATTCGTAAGCTTCCGCTTAAGCAGGTACTTTCTCTTTGCGGCGTTGGCTTGTTGCTGTCTGCTTCATTGCAAGTCTGGGTGTATGCAGTATCGATGACGGAAAGTTTGTCGGAAGGAGCGTTTATCATGAGCTTAGCTATGATCATCGCGCCGTTTGTCTCTTGGATTATATTTCGAGTTAAGCCTAATCGTGCCTTCTGGATGTCATTTCCAATTGCGATTATCGGTATGTTGCTACTGACCCTAACTAACGGTTGGCACGTTGAGCAGAGTCAGCTCTATTTCCTATTAGCATCGATGTTGCTTTCGGTTCACTTTGTCATGAATAAGCGAGTGATTACTAATATCAAACCTATAGCTTCAATTTGCGTTCAGCTTTTTGTGGTGGGTGTTAGTGGGTTAGCGTTTGCTTCGATGACCACTCAACCAGAGTTTGAAATAACTCAAACCTTAATATTCTGGTTTATCGTCTCAGCGGTTGTCGCGACATCGATCCGTTACTTATTGCAAACTGTCGGTCAGCACTCCGTGAACATGGAAGTGGCGGCATTGATCATGATTCTTGAGCCGGTGTGGACATTGTTATTGAGTGTCAGCGTGTTGGGAGAAACGGTTGAGATGCAAAAGCTACTAGGCGGAGCGGTAATTATTGGTTCGTTATTTTGTTATATCAAATGGTCGAGACGAAAATAAAACACTCGGCGCAAGGCCGAGTGCTCGTTGGTTGTTAGCGCATGTTTATAGCTCATTAAGCATGTACTAGCAGTAAGCTCCGGTCACAGTAAGATCAGATTGCTGCGACCATCTTTTGAAGTAGCTTGATCATCTGCTGTTGTTCTTCAGCGTCCAACTCATTCATCAGTTCTTTGTTTAAACGAGTAGGGATTGGAATCAACTGTTCTTCGAGTGCTTTCCCTTTTTCCGTTAAGTAGATTCTGAAAGAACGACGACTGTTTGGATCGGCTCTGCGTTCAACCAGCTCAAGCTTTTCTAGCTTGTCTAGTGTGCGAGTCGTCGTTGAATTCTCGACTTTGGACTTTGCCGCGATATCACGCTGAGTAATACCTTCCTCTTCCCATAGGCACATCAAGGTTGGCCAGAGCGCAATGGTTAAGCCATGTTCTTTCAATTCTGTGTCGAAATCTTTGCTCGCTTTATTGGCGATCACGTTGATCATCCAACCAAAGCTATTTTGCCTATCAAATTCTTGTGACATCCGTCAGTACCTAATTCTTACGATGACATTACAACTATTGTCATCGTAACTAATACCGATGCAATTAGCACCAACATTGCTTCGTTATTTGATAAAAAAGCGAATTGACTGCTAATTTTGAATTAATCGCGAATCGTGACCTTGGTAATCACAATATCTTCGCAAGGTACATCTTCGTGTCCCCAGCGAGTAGTGGTTGGTGCAAGCGCAATCTTGTTGACCACGTCCATGCCTGCCGATACTTTGCCAAACACTGCGTAACCCCAACCTGCGTTGCTGGTCGCGGTATGGTCAAGGAAATCATTGTCGTCAAGGTTGATAAAGAACTGCGCCGTTGCTGAGTGTGGTGCGTCTGTACGAGCCATTGCCACTGAGCCAATCACGTTCTTTAGTCCACGATTTGCTTCATTGACGATAGGTGCGTGTGTTGGCTTCTCTGTCATGTCGATAGTGTGTCCACCACCTTGAATCATGAAACCCTCAATCACACGGTGAAATGTGGTGCCTTCATAGAAGCCTTCTTGGCAGTATTTAAGGAAGTTTTTTGAACTTACTGGCGCTTTCTCAAGGTTAAGTTCAATTTCGATGTCGCCAAAGTTAGTGGTCAGAATAATCATAAAGGTGCCCAATGTTCGAGTACTAATATTTTGAGTACTACAGAGTAGTGGATGACGTAATAGGGTGCAGTATATGAGAAATAACGACGGATGCCAGTGAACAGTGATTCTGACGTGTATTCAAGGGCGATCTGAATGATCTTCGAGCGTGCCATCGCGCGTTCACTTCATTCGTATAGACAAGAAAGCCAGCGAACAGGTCGCTGGCTTTGGAGGTTTTAAAGATTATTGCTTTTGATTAAAGCGTTAGAAGGTAATTCACCAGTTGGTTGTACTCTTCGTAGC